>NZ_JABAIP010000007.1:0-243903 GCF_012843185.1 Shewanella sp. DNRA4 | reverse complement strand
ATTGTGTTGCTAACCCCTTAGTCAGGCGTTGACCCATAGAAATATTAACCCGAAACTAATGAATTTAAGTAAAAAATCTAGCAAGGTTTTGTCCCAAAGGGAGTCAGTATCTTCTTTAAGATCGACATCCGAAATGACAGTTGAAACCAACACAAATCCAACTGTCTCTTGAAGAGTTCTTCTGGCGAAACAACTTATTGCGATAATATTTTCGCTCTAAATTAACTAGAGCTTGTGACTATTCCTGGGGGATGCTCGGGGTTGTGATATCAGCTTTTAGCACTAAGACAATCAAAAAAATAACGCCCAATAAAGGGAATAATCCCAGTATCGCGCCAAGCATCCCTGTGAGCTTAGGATTTGTCGTTTTTTTGCGACCGAGTGAATAACTCAATATGCCGAAAAACATCATGCTAGAGAAGAGTAACAGCAAAATCAGCAAGAACATTGACACAATAAATTCCTTTTTAATTCATATGTTAGAGCTGGATAATATAGAGTGAGTTAATGCTAAGTCAATCTTATTCATAAGGATTGAACGCATGGCGGTAAGCAATAGGTGAGTTTCATCTATTGCTGAGTGAATCCTAAAGGCCCGTAAAACAGAGAGTATCGAATAAGATCTAGATGGCGATCTAGCTAGCCATGCTACATAAACCAACATTGAGGCCCGCCTTCAGCATGTGATGTTCCCAGCATTTTACGAATTTCAGAGTGTAAATGTAATGAGAATTGTTATCAACTGTGTATTGATAATTATTTTCAATTGGAATACATCTCTCAAACAACAATGATGGGGAATCATGATGCAAAAAACGCTGTTAGCTACACTCATTGCGAGTTTTTTATTCGCACCAAGCACCTACGCAAGTGAAGACAAGTCCGCGACTAATATTGAGGTCATCAGTATCAAGGGAAGTCGTTTAGATAAGGCCGCAACGGCAACCGGGTTACCTTTAACTCTGCGGGAAACGCCACAATCCGTTACCATTATCGATCAAGAGTTTATTCAAAGTTTCTCACTCAATAGTGTCGCGGACTTAATGTTTTTAACCCCTGGCATTTATGCTCAAAAAGCTGAAACCAACCGCTATTTCTTTAGCTCTCGCGGTAATCCCATTACTAATTTCCAGTTTGATGGTGTGCCCGTTAACTATTCGAGTTTCTTTAATGACGCCTCAACTGACACTATATTATTTGACCGCGTAGAAGTGGTCCGTGGAGCAACAGGACTCTTAACAGGAGCGGGCGAACCATCGGCGGCAATTAACCTTATCCGCAAACGTCCTAAAGCGACACCTGGCGGCTATGTCAGCGCAAAAGTCGGTTCATGGGATAGCTACCGCGTTGAAGGCGATGCCTCTGTTGATGTGACGGATAGTGGTGCTGTGCAGGCTCGTTTTGTCGCTGCCTATGAGAAATCAGATAGTTATATTGATCTTGCCAAAGATGAAAACCTCCAAGTTTATGGCGTGATCACGGCAAAACTCAGTGACAGTACCTTATTTACCCTAGGTGCTGATTACAGTGACCGTGATCCAAAAGGCTCAACTTGGGGTGGTCTTCCTCTATTTTATGCGGATGGCAGTTTGGCCAATGATCTACCTCGCTCGACCACAACCGCAGCCTCTTGGTCGAGTTGGCAACGTAATGGCGCGAATGTCTTTGCCACGCTTGAACATGATTTTGATAATAATTGGGACCTTAAATTTGACGTCGAACATCGTGAAGATGAGATGGACGGACACTTGCTGTATCTCTATGGCGCACCGGATAAAACGACAGGGTTAGGAATGGGGGCATCGGCGATGATCTATCAATCGACCCGTAAACAAGATGCAGCGCGACTATTTGCTTCAGGGCCATTTGAGCTCTTTGGTCGCGAGCATAAATTGACTGCGGGTTTATTGTATTCTAAGCAAGACACAACCGCAGATTCCTATTACCCATTGAATAGCATAAGTATTGGTAACTTCTTCGAATGGGATGGCTCAGTTGCCGAACCTAATTATCCGTCGACGCCAATCTATCAAGAAGGTGAGGAAATTCAAAAAGGGGCCTATCTCGCGACCCAAATTAATTTACATGATCAATGGATGTTGTTACTGGGTGGCCGCATTAGCCAATATAAGTTTGAATCAAACGCGGCGGCTGACTACAACAATAGCGATGTTTTTACGCCCTACGCGGGCCTTATATACAACCTGAACGATAGCATCTCGATTTACACCAGTTATACCGAAATTTTCCAGCCACAGGATGCAAAAGACGCGAACAATAAGCGCTTAGATCCCATGACCGGAAATAATATAGAACTAGGTGCGAAAGGGGATTTCTTCGATGAGAAACTGACCGCCAGTATTGCCGTATTTAAAGTGCAAAAGCAAAATGTGGCAGAACGTGACCCAAATTATCCCACACCTCTACCAGATGGTAGCTATCCAATGCGTGGAGTGGACGGAACCACTAACCAAGGTTATGAAGTTGAGTTGAACGGTAGACCAGTAGAAGATTGGGATCTGTTTTTCAGCTATACCCATAGTACATCTGAAGATCAAGACGGGGCAGCCTTTAGCACTCATTTACCGAAGGATCTGATTCGTTTATCCTCGCTTTATCACTTTGATGGTGCACTCGCGGATCTGACAGTCGGTGGTAACTTAAGCTGGCAGAGTAGAATTTACAAAGATGACGCAGGTCCCAATGGCGAGCGTTCCGAGCAAGATAGCTATTATCTAGTCAATCTGATGACAAGCTATCAACTGACAGACGATGCTAAAGTTCAACTAAATATCAATAACTTATTTGATAAAAAATATTACTCCAGCATTGATTTTTACAACCAAGGTTTCTTCGGTGAACCACGGAATATTGAGTTAAACCTAAGCTATAACTTTTAAATAATCATTCCTGTAAGTTAGAGCTGTGAATGCCGTGTCTATTACGACACGGCATTCACATCACTAAGTGATAGGAGATTAGCGAATGTAAAGCCCGACATTTGCTAGTAATAATCTGCTTTTGTCGTTTGCTTGACTCTTGCTGAGAGAGTCGTTATCGCGGCTTAGCTTGAATGCTCAATATCCAGCAGCTTTGCGCTTAGCCTTATCGCTCCAATACATGGCTTCCTTGCCTTTTTACATATCACTTGTATCAATCAGCTATTAGTAACCGACGGCTTCGCTACTTGAATGACGGGGATCGGTAGCGCCAAATATCCCTTGGTCTGTCACCATTATGGATTGAGTGCTACCCATGGCTGATTGCACTTTCACCTTATGGCCTTTGGCTTCTAGTAATGAAATGGTATCGCGGTTCAGGCTGGTCTCGACCCGCAGTTCATCGGGGAGCCATTGGTGATGTACCCGCGCAGCATTGCTGGCTTCGGCAATGTTTAAGCCGTGGTCAATTACGTTCATAATGATTTGCAGCGTGGTGGTAATGATGCGTGAACCGCCTGGGCTGCCCGTTACTAAGAAGGGTTTGCCGTCTTTCATCACTATGGTGGGGCTCATTGAACTTAATGGACGTTTATTACCTTCCACCGCGTTGGCATCGCCACCCACTAAGCCATAACCGTTAGGGGTACCTGGTTTTGCGGAAAAATCATCCATTTCGTTATTGAGTAAAATCCCCGTGCCTTTGGCGACTAAGCCAGAGCCGTAGCTGAAGTTTAAGGTGTAAGTGTTGGACACCGCATTACCCCATTTATCGACCACCGAGAAGTGCGTGGTTTGGTCACTCTCATAGGGCGCTAGATTACCGGGTTTGATTTCTTCGCTTGGCGTTGTTTTGTTCAGGGCAATTTGGCTGGCAATTTTTTGGGCGTAGTCCTTATCCGTTAGTTGCTTGACGGGCACTTTATAAAAATCGGGATCGCCTAAGTATTCGCTGCGATCGGCGTAGGCATGCTTCATGGTTTCAGCCATCACATGGATAGTTTGCGCCGTATTGTGACCGAATTTATCGATAGGGAATTGCTGCAACACATTAAGCATTTCAATAATATGCACACCACCTGAAGATGGCGGTGGCATCGAAACCACCTCATATCCTCGGTATTGACCACGAACGGGTTCACGCTCGACGGCTTTGTAGTGTTTTAGATCTTCTAAGGTCATGATACCGCCAGCTTCTTGCACGGCCTTAACCAGCTTTTCTGCGGTTTCACCTTCGTAGAACCCCTTGGTACCTTTCTCGGCGATGAGTTGCAGGGAGTGGGCGAGTTCTGGCTGCTTTAAAATATCATCCACTTGGAAGTCGCTACCGTCGGCCTTATAGAAGATGGCTGCCGTGCTTGGCCATTGACTCATGCGGCGCTTTAAGCCTGCAAGGGATACTGCCAAATCTGGGCTAACGCTAATCCCTTCCTGTGCCATTTTGATGGCGGGCGCTGTGACCTGTGCCATGGTCATAGTGCCATATTTTTCAAGGGCTAAACTCATGCCCATTACGGTGCCAGGTACACCGACAGCAAGGCCATGTTCACGGCTTAATTTAGTCACCGCATCGCCATTCTCATCGAGGAAAATGTCTTTTTTTGCCTTTGATGGCGCCATTTCCCGATAATCGATAGCGATAGTTTTATTTTCTTTGGCCAGATGAACGAGCATAAAGCCACCGCCGCCAATATTGCCTGCACGGGGTAGGGTAACCGCTAAACTGAATGCCACCGCCACCGCAGCATCGACGGCATTACCGCCTTGTTTCAAGATTTCAACCCCTGTGCGACTGGCCAAGGTTTCTTGGCTGGCGACCATGCCATGTTTTGCCCATACGGGTTGTGCCGTGGCCATTTGGCTGAAAATCGAAGGCTCTTCAGCATGGAGAGTGGGCGAAGACAATAAAGGCAGTGCCATGGCGATGGCGAGAATTAGAGGTCTAAAAGGTACTGCGCGGCGCATATTCAATCCTGAATTTATTTTCATTATGACTATGCAATGTGCCGAGAATTAGGCTTAATTGCAACCTTGGATCTTGGCTTAGTGTGTTTAACGGATAAGAATTCAACGAATGAGACAACTGATTTTGGCCTTTGCCAGCGCGGTGCAGAGTATTGACGCCGATAATTGGGATAGCTTGATGGGGAGGGATAATCCCTTTGTCCGACATGCCTATTTACTGAGCTTAGAGGAGAGTTTGTCGGCCTGCGCCGCCACGGGGTGGCGTCCACATCATCTGTGTGTATTCGACGCCACTGGCAGTGAATTAGCGCAAGAATTAGCGCCTGATACCGTAATCATTAGTCCAAAAGATGCCGCAGATTTTATGGCTTTACCGCTGCTGGCATTGATGCCGCTTTATCAAAAATCCCACTCCTATGGCGAATATGTGTTTGATTGGGCATGGGCGCAGGCCTATGAGCGTCATGGCCTTGAATATTATCCTAAATTATTAAATGCCATCCCGTTTACCCCAGTGCAAGGGCGGCGGATGGGGCTGTCGCCTACGCTTTTGGCAGAGGAGGCGCAGCAGCTAAGTCTTGCCGTATTGTCTTGTTTAAATGGGCAATTAGCGAATGCGGATACGCCTATGTCCTCGTGGCATAGTTTATTTGTCTCGTCTTCGCAGCAAGCGCTATTTGCAGAGGCATCTAATCACACCGCACTTCGGCGTTTAAGCACCCAGTTCCATTGGCATAACCGTGGCTATAAGGATTTTGAAGCCTTTTTAGCGGTGCTGACTTCCCGTAAGCGTAAAAACATCCTCAAGGAGCGCGCTCAGATCCAACCCTATGGATTGCAATATCAATTTGTCGCGGGAGCGGATATTAGCAGTCAGCAATGGCAGCATTTTATTGAATGTTATCAATTAACTTACCTTAAGCGCTCTGGCCATAGGGGTTATTTAACTCCAACATTTTTTAACATGATTGCCGAGCGGTTGGCCGAGCAAATTGTCTTGCTTGTTGTGAGTGATGCGAAAGGGCAGATGTTAGCGGGCGCGCTGTATTTTACGGGGCGCAACGAGCAGGGGCAGACATGCCTGTTTGGTCGTTACTGGGGCAGTATTGTTGAGCTTGAGGGATTACACTTTGAGGCCTGTTATTATCAGGGCATTGAATACTGCATCGCCCATGGGATTGATGTATTTGATGCTGGCGCGCAGGGGGAACATAAAGTGCTGCGCGGTTTTGAGCCTGTGGCACTCTATTCCTATCATAATATTGCCCATCCCGACTTTAAGCGAGCGATTGCTCATTTTACCGAGGAGGAAGCCGCGCAAATGCAAGTGTATATGCAGCAGATGTGTGAAGTGTTGCCCTATAAAAAGGGCCAATAACCACCACAAAAGTGAAGCGTTGCGTCAACAAATGCGTTGCTGCGACGCTAATGGGTCTACATAAAAGAGTGATGTGCTAAGTACATATCACTCAAGAGTGAATACTTGATTAGCTCACCGCTAACCAGATCCCAACGCCAATCATTAGGCTACCGGCGATACGATTTAGCCAACGAATATTATCGCCGCGACTTAAAAATATTCTCAGACTCTTACCGCCACTGGCGTAGGCCAACATGGAAGTAAACTCTGTCAGCATAATAATGCTCAGTAGAGCAAGGAGCTGCGGCGCGACTTCGCGCTCGGCATTAATAAAGGGCGGTAGGAGTGACACCATAAACGCCCAACCCTTAGGGTTGGCAATGGCGGTAATAAAGCCCTGTGAAATTAAGGTAAAGTTACTGGCTCTTGGATTAGTGTCATCATCGCTGAGCATCGCCATCTTGCCTCGAGCGCGCCACATCTGCACACCGATATAGCCTAAGTAAATGCCGCCAACCCATTTAAACACCTGAAAAACCTCAGGATAATTAAGCATGATGCTAGCTACGCCCATGACTGCCGCTGTAGCGACCAAGGCAACTCCCACAAGCTCGCCGAGCATCATCCACAGGGTGCGGCGTACACCAATGCTCATCCCGAGTGTCATGGCGAGTGTCATACACATACCCGGTGTGATAGAAACAAAAAAGAACGTCGGAATAAAAACAGCGAGTAAGGCAAAGTCTGGCATGGTCTAAGCGGTCTATATGAAATTAACTGGAACGCTAGTGTAATGAAAATGCTTAAGTTAGCCAACGTAGACAGGATGATGTTTCTTTTTCTATGGCTGAATGGGGTTACTTACCGCTAACTCTCTGTTTCGAATGAGGGGAGAGAGTGAACCATTAGGATGATTACCAAGAGCTAGTAGTCCAATTTACGAAAAGAACGGTTATGGCTTGTTTAAATAGGATTTCCTGTAAACAAGTCTCTTGTAACCGTATCGTTTAAAGATGAACAGGCTATGCTCGCGTTTTTACATATGATTAACCGTGAACCCAATTAGGCTGATATTGATATAAGACTTTTAAAACAGTGCTTTTTAAATAATCAATTATGTTTAAATGAGCAATTGTGTAACTTCAGGTTCGCATTCGGTATCAATTAAATATACGCATTCTTGGCTAACAATATAATAACTGTATAACTGAGTGTAAATGTGTTTGCCTAGCTCACCATAACAATCAAGCCGGGTATTTTTTACCGACTTCCATATCGGCCATGGCAACCTAAAATATTCACTGCTTGTTGCGCTGATGTTTAGGTCTTCATCTAACGGAAAGGTAATATTACGATTACCAACATGACTCAAATAAGTCTGATAGCTTGATTCATCAACTACCTGTAATCCCGCAATGGTATCGAAATGGATTGTCATGGTCACAGAGTCTTGCTGCCAACTAAGTGTTAATGAAAGATTATCTAGTTGGCAATGAACTAGTGGATAGGGCTGTAGCGGAGTCTTAAGTGGAAACCAAGGCTGATACATGGATTTTTCCTCATTTTTTGAATAGAAAGCAGCTGAATAGAAAGCAGCCTAAGCATAAAGGTCATATTAAGTGGCATTGCAGTTTTATGGCCGCGAGATACGGTAAATTATGTTGATGTGATTTAGTGATTAATATGCAGCATAACTTATTCAATTAAAAAATACCTTAAGAGATTATCTAATAATTTTTGAAACTAATATCAATAAAGCGTGACTTATCAAACTAAGAACTCAGGTTATGCTTGTTCACAATTCTATTTCTATAGTGAGTGAATACGATGATACAAGGATTTTCTACTGCTTATTTGTTTCAATTGTCTCTTATAACCAGTGCTATGTTATTAAGTCCGGTAAGCATGAGTGCGCAAGATAAACCCATTAAAACGACTTCATTAGATAGCGCTACAACGTTTAGCTTGCAGAGTAATTTAACACCTAATGCCTCTATTCCGGCCGATTATTATTGGAATCAATTTGGTTGTTCGGGTGCCAATCTGGCTCCAAAGTTAACCTGGGAGCACGCCCCAAAAGGTACTCAAAGTTTTGCGGTCACTTTTTATGATAAAGATGCCCCCACTGGTAGTGGTTTCTGGCATCGAGTGGTTTACAACATTCCATCACAAATCAATCAATTGGAAGGTGGGGTAAATGGAGGAATATTACCCGTTGAGGCGATTGAGGCCAATACGGATTTAGGTAAGCCAGGATTTTTTGGCCCTTGCCCACCTAAGGGACGTGAACACCGATATGTATGGACGGTGCATGCCTTGGATGTTGCGAAGTTACCGATTGACGCCAATGCTAGTCCCGCCTTAGTGGGTTTTTATCTATGGCAACATCGCCTAGCTGAAGCAAATTTGACTGTATTAGCGGGTTCAAAATAGGAGCAAGCTTATGAAATTTAATTCTTATCACCCCCTCATCGCTTCGCTCGTCATGTTAACAGGCCAAGCATTTATCTCACCTAACCTGATGGCTCAGCAAGCTGCAATACCACAGGCGCAACCTGAGGTTTATGCCACGCTTGATGGTGCTGTTGGCGGCATTAGTTTTACCTCAACTGATAGGCTTATCTTTAGTTATCACCCTTTTTATCAACCTAAAGTCAAGGTGGGTGAATTGTTGGCAGATGGCAAAGTAAACCCATTTCCTAATTCAGATTGGCAACAATGTCATGATCCTCAAGGAAAACCGAAAGATCCTAATACTTGTTTAAATTGGGTTTTAGGTTTGCGAACCGACGATCGGGACCGAGTATGGTTGCTCGATTCTGGCCAAGCTGAACCCCGAATTGAGCCTAAGTTGGTGGCATGGGATACCCGTAAAAATCAATTAGACCGGATTATTCCGTTGCCATTCCCTGTGTCTATTCCTGAATCGCAGCACAATGACTTTGTTATTTCAAACCGTCATCAAGCGATTGTGATTGCTGATGAAGGTATTGCAACTGGTCCTGTTGGTGATAAGGCTGCCTTAGTTGTCGTGGATTTAATCACAGGTAAGAGTCGGCGTGTATTACAGGGGGATACTAGCGTGATGCCTGATCTGAAGCGACCGCTGATTATTGATAGTACCAGTGCCAATCCAAAGCGTATTGACGTGTTTGTTGGCGCCGATGGTATTGCCTTAGACAATGCCCAACATTGGCTTTATTTTGCGCCGATGAATAAGGACAAAGTCTATCGTGTCGCGATGGCAGATCTACTTAACCCGGATCTCAGCCCGAAGGCGCTGTCCGCCAAGGTTGAAGAATACGCGGATAAGCCAAATAACGGCGGGTTAAGTATTGATTCAGCAGATAATCTTTATCTAACCGATGTGGGTGAGCGCGCTATCGGCATTATCCCTGCCACGGGGCGCCAATATCAAACCTATGTGTATGACGAGCGCATGGTGTGGCCTGATGGTGTGAGCTTTGGCAAAGAGGGCTACCTGTATACTGGCGCTGCCCAACTGCCGCTGTCAGCTGCATTAAACAATGGCAAAGCAGAAAATCGTCCACCTTATTATATCTTCCGCTTTAAGCCATTAGCTGCCGGCGTTCCGGGTAACTAACGCTTAAAACCAGGAGTAAATCACATGAATATTGTTGGATTAGACCACTTTACGATCCGTACCCCGATATTGGCTGAAACGGTTCAGTTTTATCAAGTCATCCTTGGGTTAACGCAAGGTTGGCGGCCACGGTTTGGTTTTCCTGGTCATTGGCTTTATGCGCAAGAGAAACCTATTTTGCATTTAGTGGAAGTTGGCAGTCGAGCGTTAGATGCTTATTTGGGCGAGAGCAGTGCACTGTTTGGTTCGGGTCGGGTTGACCACCTTTCTTTTCGGGGGACGAATTTGGCCCAAATGCAGCAGCATCTATGCCGACAACAATGCCCATTTAGGGAGCGAATTGTTCCAGAGATTGGAGAGCATCAATTATTTATTGAAGATCCCAATGGCATTACTGTGGAAATGATTTTTCCCTATGCAAGAGATAACGCCATCGTGGGCGTCGCGATGGAAAGATTGGCAATTTTGCCTGAGGGATCAGCCTAAATGTCGTAAGGCGATCTCGCACGATAGCACAATTGATAACCGTGGGCGTGTTGCCTCATCTAGCTTGTTTTCCCTTGGAGCGATAGCAATGAACTTAATCGATGATCTTCAACAAAAACAATTATGTAATGACCAACATGCCCATCATCATACAATGCCAATTCGTTTAGGTGTAACGGATTTAAGCTTTCATCGGGTAACGGCGGCAGTTGTTGCCCAAGTAATGCGACGGATGGGCAAACAAGTTGAGCTAAGTTATGCCCTGCATGAGGCCAATTTTAATCGGCTCAAGCTTGGGCAGATAGATTTACTTTGCTCGGCTTGGTTACCTCACAGTCATGGCGTGTATCGGCAGGAGGTTGAGACTCAAGCCGCAACGCGTGAATTAGGGCTACATTATGAGCCTTACGCACTTTGGGGTGTACCCGATTATGTGCCTGAAGATGCGGTTTCACGTATTGAAGACTTACTTAAACCTGAGGTAAAACAACGGATGCGGCCGATTATTCAAGGTATTGGTGAAGGTGCAGGTATCACCCGTTTTTCTAAAAATATCATGGCGCAATATGGATTAGCTGCGGCAGGTTATCAGTTTAGAACGGGTACTCAGGCCGATTGTGTGGCGGCATTTGAATCGGCAGTGTCAGTACGGGACTGGGTCATTGTGCCATTGTGGCATCCGCAATTTTTACACCATCAATATGGTATTCGTGATCTTCAGGACTCAAAAGGGTTACTCGGGGGAAAAGATAAAGCGGTTTTGCTCGCCCGTGAACGCGAGTTAGCGATTAATTTCTCGCCTGCACAAATTCAAGTATTTGATAATATAGTGTTATCGAATCAAATTGTTGCAGAACTCGATTATGCGGTTAATCGACAAGGAATGACGGAAGATGAGGCCGCTGCGAACTGGCTGGAAGCCAATCCTTCGCATTTGACGACGTGGTTAGCACCGCTGCTTAATCCTACAAATGCCTCTTCTTCGGAGATGACATTATGATGAATACTCCCGAATCGCGGTTAGTGGCTGCTGGGCTTGAATTACCTGAAGTTGCTGCGGCTCTTGGAAATTACGAACCTTATTCAATTGTTGGTAGCCAATTAATGACTTCGGGTCAGTTTCCCTATTTACAGGGAAAGCTAAAGTATCAAGGACAATTGGGCGCAGATCATACTGTTGGTGAAGGTTACGCGGCCTGTCGTCTTGCTACCCTAAATGCCATAGCGCAATTGAAACAGGCTTGTGGTGAGCTGTCGCGAATAAAACAAATTTACCGCTTAGAAGGGGTGCTAAATGTTCATCAATCTTGCTTTGAACATCCCAAAGCACTCGATGGCGCTTCGGATTTATTGCTCGAGATTTTCGGCGACGCTGGGCGTCACAGCCGAATGATTTGGACTAACCCCGTCATGCCGTTAAACAGTTTATGTTTGGTCTATTTATTTGCCGAGTTACATGAGGATTCTCAACTCGCGCAGCAGACGGCATAAACCTAGCCCATGTTTGCGGTTAAAAAGCTTAGCGATAAAAATGCTGCTCGCAGTAAAGCGAGCGGCATCATTCAATCTATCTCGCTCACTGTTGTTACAGTACGCCGCGGCGCATTTGATCGCGCTCAATCGATTGGAACAGGGCAGTAAAGTTACCTTCACCAAAACCTAAGTTGTTCTTACGTTGAATGATTTCGATAAAGATTGGGCCAAACAGGTTCTTAGTGAAGATTTGCAATAAATAGCCTGATTCGTCACCGTCCACTAGAATTTGGTGATGCTTGATACGTTCACGGTTTTCGGTCACTTGCGGGACTTTATCGAAAATGGTGTCGTAATATTCGGGAATAATATCCAAGCATTGAATCGAGCTACCTTCCATTGCATCCAGAGATTTAACGATATCGCGGCTTCTAAAGGCTAAGTGTTGTACACCTGGACCATTGTATTCCTTCAGGTATTCATCGATTTGGTTCTTATCGTTGCCTTTACCTTCGTTAATCGGAATACAGAAACTGCCATCGGGTGAACGCAGGGCGTAGGACACCAGTGCGGTTTGCACGCCGCTGATGTCGAAGTAACGTACTTCAGTAAAACCAAAGATGTTTTTGTAGAAGTTCGCCCAATGCTCCATGGTGCCTTTATAGACGTTATTGGTTAAGTGATCGACTTCGATAAAGCCTTTCTCTTGGGTGATGACTTGCTCGCTTAAGTCTTCAAAGTCAGTGGCATAGATATTGTTGTCGGCACCAAAGGTGTCGATAAAATAAATTAAGCTATCGCCAATACCATAAATCGCCGGATAGGGCAGATCTTTAGCCGAATCATCGGCCGCTTTGGCGCCGCGCTCCACCGCTACGCGGTGAGCAAAGCTGGCATCTTCCACACGCCAGCCCATAGAGCAAATAGCAGGACCGTGGGATTTGGCAAATTTTGCCGAAAACCCTTCGCGCTCCTTATTGAGCAGGAAGTTAATATCATTTTGTTTATAGTACAAAATATCTTTATTCTTGGCTTTTTTCAGCAATGAAAAACCAAAATCGATAAACACTTTGTGCATAAAATCGCTGTCGGGGCTGGCGAATTCGGTAAATTCGATACCTAATAAGCCCAGTGGATTGAGTTCGCTTGCCATGATCTGTTCCTCTTGATTAATTCAACACGCAGTCACTCTTTTTGCCTTGTTTGCAGTGGTGACTTACGGCTAGTTGCTTAGTTAATAAACCCTTCACTAGTTCTGCCGAGCAGATTTAGTTTTCTAGCCAGGAGCGGTTGTAGTCTTTACTCATGCAATTTTGCACATGTTCGGTTAGTTTCAGTGGGGCGAAGGTGTCCACCATCACTGCATATTCATAGGTTTCTTTTTTGCCAATAGAGGCTTCGGTGCGGCCGGGCTGCGGGCCGTGCGCTACGCCTTTTTGGTGTAGAGTAATGTAGCCAGCTTCAATCCCGGTGCGGCTCATAAAGTCGCCATCGACGTAGTACAGTACTTCGTCACTATCGATGTTGTTGTGGTAGTAAGGCGCGGGGATGGCACGCTCATGGAAGTCATAGGGGCGCGGCACAAAGTTACATACCACAAAGTTGTGGGCGGTAAACACTAAGTGATCTGACGGCGGCAAGTGAATTTTGCCAACTTTAGGCGCGTATTCGGTGATGTTAAATGCCCAGGGGTAAACACAACCGTCCCAACCTACAAGGTCAAAGGGATGCCATTCTAGCGTTGTCAGCTGGTACTTATCGCCAAATTTACACACCAGCGGGAAGGCGCCGCGTTCAACTACGGCAGCTTGCAATACTGGCGTGCGTAGATCGCGTTCACAGTAGGGGGCTGATTCGAGTAACTGGCCGTATTCATTACGGAAATGCTTTGGCACTTCCACCATTGAAAAGGCTTCAATCACGAATAAACGTACATTGCTGTAATCGTTAAATTTGAGCTGATGTGTGGTGCCGCGGGGGATCACTAAATAATCCCATTTTTTAATCTCTAGGGTGCCATATTCACTGTAGAGCGTGCCTTCACCTTCGTGTACAAACACTACTTCATCGGCGTAGGCATTACGGTAAAACTCCGGCGTGTCTTGGGTGACTTTTGCGGTGTAAAGTGCCACATCATTGTTATAAAAGATTTTGTTGCGGGCGCTAAAGAAGTTGCCTTCACGATCGGCTGTGCGCGAATCCAGTTTATAGTTTTGGACTAATGAATCATCCCATTGGGCACCGTGACCGAGGTGGTAGGGCGCGACTTCCAATGCCTTCGTCGGCATATTGTGGTGATATTTATTCGAGTAAATATTGGAAAAACCATGGGTTGAAAACAGCTCCTCACGGTATAGCTCGCCGTTTTCCTTCTCAAATGCGATATGGCGCTTATGGGCTACTTGGCCTTGTTTCACATAAAATGGCATGGTGGATCCTTGAGTTTTATGCGCTGTGAGCTGTGCCTACAGCGCTTATTGTTATGTTGCAAGTTGCATTACTGTGATCTTCTTATCAATTTAGTTGCTTAGATGAACAAAAAAAAGAATAATAAATCTGTCATCTCAATCTAAAAAATAGATGGTATTAACTACTTTACGCTTCGTTGCGATTGCGTGACATTTTTATTCGGCCAAGGAGTCCCCATGCGCATCGATATTGATGCTTTTAATGTGCTGCAAGTGCTGGTGGAAGAGGGTAGTTTTGCTAAGGCTGCCGAGCGTTTGCATAAGGCGCAATCGGCGGTGAGCTATCAGGTTAAAAAGCTAGAGGAACATTTAGGTGTGCAGCTTTTTAGCCGTGACCAATACCGAGCAGAGTTGACAAGTGAAGGGCGGGTGATCTTGGCCGAGGGACAAAGACTGTTACAACACCTTGCCAATATTGAACATCTAGCCAGTCGTTTTAGTGAAGGTTGGGAGCCAAAACTTGAGTTAGTGATCGATGGCGCCTTGCCGATGGAGCCGATTATGACGGCGCTGAAACGAATGGCTGAGCATCAAATCCCGACAAAAATTCAGCTTAATATGGAGTTTTTGGGCGGTGTACAGCATAGATTCGAACGTGATAATGCGGATCTGATGTTAGTTAAAGACTATCGCACCGGCCCCTATTATCATCCACAGCCGCTGCCAGCGATTACTAGCGTGCTGGTGACTAGCGCGTCACATCCGTTGGCACAATTAAACAAAATCAGTTTATCCGAGTTACAGCAGCACGTTGAGTTGACTATCGAAGATTCCTCTCCCAATAAAACCTATCGAGATGAGCTGCAATTCGGCGGTGATAAAGTGTTTTATCTTTCTGGTTTTATTATGAAAAAGAATGCGTTATTAAAAGGACTCGGCTTTGGCTGGCTGCCAGACTTTTTAGTGCAAGAGGAACTTTTGAGCGGTGAGTTGGTGGAGGTCGACTTTGTCGGTGGCAGTCGTTATACCTTTATCCCCCAATTAGTGTCGACGCTTGAGCGGCCCCTAGGGCGTGCGGGTAAGCTATTTACTGAGTTGATTTTAGAGGAATTTGCTAAAGCAGAGCAGTTTAACGGCGTTGGATTAGGATAAACCTCATATTACGAAATGATTTGAAACAACGAGAACAATAAAAATAATCGCCTTTTGACATTTTATGTCATAAAGTAACTCACAGAAGTGGGCGATGTGGATGTAGTACGCCCAGTCAATAAGGACCGACAGAATAAAGGGGAATCGTATGTCTAGACGTTGTCATGAAGTGGATTATGAAATCATCGGCCACAGTATGCAGTTGGTTGAGGTCGAACTTGATCCCAACGAAACCGTAATAGCCGAAGCGGGGGCAATGAATTATCTGGAGCAGGACATTAGCTTCGAGGCTAAGATGGGCGATGGCTCCGAGCCAGAGTCAGGCTTTTTTGGCAAATTAATGGGTGCGGGTAAGCGGGCGTTGAGTGGGGAGAGCATCTTTATGACGCACTTTACGAACCTCGGACATCAAAAACGCAAAGTCGCCTTTGCCGCGCCTTATCCTGGTACGATTTTGGCGATAGATCTCGCCCAATATGGTGGCGAGCTGGTTTGTCAGAAAGACAGTTTTCTTGCCGCCGCACTCGGAACTCGCGTGAGCATGAAGTTTAACCGCCGCTTAGGTACAGGCTTTTTTGGTGGTGAAGGGTTTATTTTGCAGAGTTTACAAGGCGATGGCATGGCGTTTATCCATGCAGGTGGCACGCTGATTAAAAAGGAACTAAAAGGTGAGACCTTAAGGGTCGATACCGGTTGTCTCGTCGGTTTTACCCCAGGCATTGACTATGATATTGAGCGTGCAGGCTCATTAAAATCGATGTTTTTTGGTGGCGAGGGGTTATTTTTAGCGACCTTAAAGGGCCATGGCACGGTATGGTTGCAGAGTCTGCCGTTCTCGCGTATGGCCGATCGTATTATTGCTCACGCCCCTTCTGCTGGAGGTAGCGACCGCGGTGAAGGTTCAGTCCTCGGCGGTCTTGGTCGTATGATTGATGGACGTTAAGATATCGGTCAAATCGACATAAACTGCACACTCGAGTAATCGCGCTTTCTATTGGTCAGGCATCCCAAACTAGCTTATGGGATGCCTTTTTATTGTCGTTTTTGGTTTACTTAAGCGGGTTTTATTTGTGTTTAAGACCTTGCTGAATGCGCTTTTCAACCTGTCTTGATATCAAATACATCATTAAATAACCTGTGCCTAAGGCCAAAATCACCGCCACAACATTTTCTGTATACAATCGATAAGCGTAGAAAGTACCAATCAGTACGACGATACCACTAAGGCGTATGAGTAGGCTTTGGGTAAAATAGCCATGGGCTTTGAGATTAGCTAACTGATAGCCATTAAGCATCATAAAGATAAAGAACATGGAGAAATGCATTAATACCGGAGCGGCTTTAAGGTATTGCTCAGGAAATAACCAAGCCACCAATGGCTTACTTGCGAATAACATCATCACGAAAAATATTCCGCTGACCCACAACGAAACTTTTGTCAGCCATGATTTGATTTGCTGAACCTCTTCAAAGCGTTTTTCTCGCACGCACACTGCGACTTCGGGTAGTACAAAACGGTAAATGGGGAAGACAAAAAGCAGGGTGAGGTATGTGATCATCGGCCGCACTACCACTTGGAAATCACCCAATTCGTCTATGCTGAAATAAGCAATAGTCAGTAGTACTGTAATGTAAATCATCAAGATACTGGCACCCGCTTCCATCGAGGCGGTCAGACTTTTCTTCATAAATTTGCGTAAATCCGTATCAAAATGCACCGCAGTTAAGGGCGGAGTGGCGATATCCTTGCGCCGTTTGAAGTACATATAGAAGGCAACGATGAGTGATGACAGTGTCATACTGTAAAAGAGTGATGCAATAGCAGTTTGTTGTAACCCATAAAAACAGAATAAAAAGCTGGTGACTTGCGCGAGTGGCTCTAACCAAGTGACTCGATTGGAGATAGCATATAGCCTGTACATGGCAATTTGATTGGTAAAATAGACCTTGAGCCCCATACTCAAAATAATCCCAACCAATTGAAAATATTCTACATTAAGCTGGAGTTTGTGTTTGATATAAGGTAACACGACGCCCCATGCGAGCAGCACCATTGCGATTAAGCTGTAGCGGAATATATTAGTGATATCCACATCTTGCTTGGTTTGAGAGTAGGTTACTACCATAGAAGAGCGAAACCCTGTCATCAGGATCAGTGATAACGAAATGATATCGATAACAGTGTGATAGAGTGCAAGATCAGCTTTGACTACCCATTGTGCTAACCAAAGTTTAAATAGAAAACCCACGACAATACTGGCCAGCGATGCCCAAAAACCTGCAACAATCGCTTGCTTAACCCGTTGAAGTGAAGTTTGTTCCATATTCAAAATCCAGCGTTAGTTTGCGATCATTATGTGGATGGGATGCATGCAATTTGGCTTGTGCGTCAAGCACATCATCCCATAAGGTTCGCGACATAATGGCTTTTTTGATGCTTGTTTTATTGAGTTTAAGCTGTGTTGTACGCGAAGGTTTTAAGATGCTTAGCATCGATACGGCTTCAGTTATTGCACGCCACGGCAGCCGTTTCATCTTATATTTATGCGCAGCTTAATATTTGCAGAGTCTAACATCCTACCGATTTTCGACCAAACAGCAGAGCGTAAAGATATGATAAACATCAGCATGTTGCTTAGATGTAACACTTGTTATTAATGTGCCGATAACGATGTAGTCATCGGAATCAACTTAAGGTGAGATAAAAGCATTGGCTAAAATGTTGGCACTCTCAAAAATAGTTGAGCGTGCCAACGAATGATCTGCACTAATCAGTAATGATATTGACGATATCGAGGATCTTGCGACTCTTTTCATCCAATTTAATAATTGCACCCTCGACTTGGATACTGATCCTTCCCTCTCTATCTAAGGGCACAACAATACGTCCGCGGTCATAAATATCGTAATCTAAGATATCACCACGGTGCAGTTTTTTCTGCCAACCTGGAGGGAGAGGCTGACCCTTATCTACTTTCTTCTGTAGGCCAGGAGGTAAGCCAGTATCTCTCTTGTCATGTTCAGGTTTCGCCAAAGTGACCGACGGGGCTAGCAGACTGAGCACGACCCCACCCATTAGTGTTGCAGTTAATTTATTCATACTCACTTCCTTGGGTATTGCATTGTTAGGGCCAATCTAGCTTAGCTTAAATGAACTTTAGCTGAATATATGCCATTAACATCTGAGCATCAGTACGGCTTGCCATTGCTCGGCGGTAACGGGTTGAATACTTAGCCGTGAGCCTTTCGATACTAGGTACATATCAGCTAACTGCGGCAAGCTTTTAATTAAGCTGAGAGGAATAATTTCTTTGAATTGTTCCACAAAGCGAATATCGACCCTTAGCCATCTTGGGTTGCTAGGATCTGACTTAGGATCAAAATACTTTGATTCTGGATCAAAGGCCGTACTATCCGGGTAGGCGTTCGTGACGACTTCGGCAATGCCGACAATACCGGGTACTTTGCAGCTTGAATGATAGAAGAAGACCTGATCGCCAATTTGCATGGCATCGCGCATAAAGTTACGTGCTTGGTAGTTACGGATCCCAAACCAAGCTTCGGTTTGATTAGGCCTTGCTTTAAGATCTTCGATACTAAATTCGTCGGGTTCCGATTTCATAAGCCAGTAATTCATTTTGTGTCCTTTTACTGAAATAACAGTCTTATCGCGTTAATTCCTTGAGTTTATCTTAGTTTTTACTGACCTCCCAGTTAACTGTATTGATGGCTGCGTATTTTGAACCGTTAAGTCAGTGTTCAGTTAACACCGCTTACCCTGTCATCACTATCGAGTCTGGTATGACTGATGCTGCAATTGCAGCAATGCAATATCACAACTCAATACAAGCAAAGTTGACGAGTTTAGGTTAAACCCAAGCGAATTTTTCAATCCCTAGCTTATAAATAAGAGTAATGTTGAAATCAGTGAGGTGTGCTATGGAAGCTTCAACAATGACGACAGACTGTGGTTTATACACTAAATATCTTAAGGATTTCACTGCTGGTGATGCGAGTTTACACCGTGATCGCATGTTGGAATTTATTAGCGATTTAACCGCTCAGGGCTGGTTACTTGCTAATTTTACTTGGGATTATTGGTATAATAACAGTTACTTGGTGGATAAGCCTGCTTATATCGGTGATGCCAGTGTGGCCCAATGCCGCCTATTATTGACCGCAATGACACGTTTAGAGGTTTTTAGCCCAGGGGTGTTAGAGAATATGCGCCGCCAAGGAGTGCTACTGGCGATTATGGAGCGTCTGCAGTGTTTAGAGGCACCAACATCCAATAACCAAGATGTATTTATGAGCCGTTAATCGGGCTTTAGGGAAAGGGGATGACCTTACTCTTTAGTCTAATACTGGATTTTTTTACTTGTGACATGTTCCGTGGATTGGTTAGTTTTGACCACGCTAACCATAATAAAAAGCACGGAGGCCTTAATGTCTGCTTCAAAGACTCAAGCAACAAATCAACCTACTAGTCCACTTAAATATAGTGAGTTTCGGGGAGCTAACGCCCCAAAACTTGTTGAAAAAACCATAGGACAATACCTTAACGATATTGCTAACACCTATCCCGAACAGTTAGCCGTTGTCGTTAACCATCAAAATATTCGCTGGAATTACCGTCAATATCTTGCACAAATCGATGCGCTTGCAACAGGTTTACTCAAATTAGGCATAGGTCCAGGAGACCGCGTCGGTATTTGGTCACCCAATAATATTGAGTGGTGTTTAACCCAATTTGCTACTGCCAAAATTGGCGCCATCATGGTGTGTATTAACCCCGCTTATCGCCCTGAAGAATTACAATATGCCTTGACTAATGTGGGGTGTCGCGCGGTGATCTGCGCTGATAAATTCAAGTCCAGCAACTACTTGCAGATGATCTACCAGCTGGCGCCTGAACTTAAGCAGTGCGCTGCGGGTCAATTGCAGGCTAAGGCATTACCAGAGTTGCAATTTGTGATCCGCATGGGAGCTGAAAAGTCTCCCGGCATGTTGAACTTCGATGATTTATTAATCGAGGTGAGCGAAGATGATAAAGCAATGCTTGCGCGTATTGCCAATGAACTCAGCCCCTATGATGCGATTAATATCCAATTTACCTCTGGCACAACGGGTAGCCCAAAGGGGGCGACCTTATCGCACCATAACATCTTGAATAACGGTTATTTAGTGGCCGAGGCGATGAGGTTTACCTGTGATGATAAGCTCTGTATCCCCGTACCTTTGTACCATTGTTTTGGTATGGTGCTAGGTAATCTCGTTTGCTTGGCTAAGGGCGCTGCGGCCATATTTCCGGGAGATTCTTTCGATCCTCTCACGACCTTAGAAGTGATTGAGCGTGAGCGTTGCACCGCATTACATGGTGTCCCTACAATGTTTATTGCCGAGTTAGAACATCCTGAATTTAAACGTTTTGATCTCAGTTCGTTGCGTACGGGCGTGATGGCGGGTGCGACTTGTCCTGAAGAGGTTATGCGTCGTGTACAGCAGTTGATGTATATGCAGGAGGTGTTAATCGGCTATGGCCAAACCGAGTGTAGTCCGTTAAATCACATTACTGAAATCGATTCTCCAGTGGAGAAGCGTGTTCTCACCGTTGGTCGGGCGTTACCCCATACTGAAGTGAAAATTGTCAATGAGTTTGGCGAAGTGCTGCCGATTAATCAGCCCGGTGAAGTCTGTAGCCGAGGATATTGCATCATGCAATGTTATTGGAATGATCCTGAAAAAACCGCCGCCACAATTGACAGTGAAGGTTGGTTACATTCGGGCGATATTGGCCAAATGGATGAGCAAGGTTACGTGCAAATTGTGGGGCGGATTAAGGATATGATTATTCGCGGGGGCGAGAATATCTATCCCCGTGAAATTGAAGAAAAACTCTATACCCACAAAGATGTGCAAGATGCTGCTGTGTTTGGTGTCCACAGTGATAAATATGGTGAGGAAGTCTGTGCGTGGATTAAAGTCCGCTCAGGGGCGTCGATTACTGAGGAGGATATTCGTCATTTCCTTACCGAAAAGTTCGCCTATTTTAAAGTGCCACGTTATATCAAATTTGTGGACCAATACCCGATGACCGTTACGGGTAAAATCCAAAAATTTAAAATGCGTGAGCTGATGTATCAAGAGCTGTACGAAGATATTAATGCCTAAAGGCATAAACTCTCAAACCGACCCAAGCCTGAACGCTTGGGTTTATTTTTATATGGCTATCTATGCTTAAGGATAACATTGTCGCATTACCATAAGGTTTTCCTTGAGTCTTCCCCTTGTCGTAAAGATGTCGTTTTTGGCGTCGATAGTTCTGCCTACTCCGAACATTGCTGTCTTAGCGTGGTTCGACAAGGCTAAACAGATAACAATTATTCGCTGTACCTATAGGTATGGCTGATTATACTGAATAGAGTTAAACCGATGAGCTATTTGTTTTTTTAGCGATTAATAGATGAGTCTTTGATGGAGGCATTATGATCCGCTGGTGCCCACTGATGTTTAGTTGCCTATTAACCGTGGCAAATACGACATTTGCTGACACGCTGAAGCTAACGTCATTACTTTGGCCGCCGTATTCCGGCTATCAACTCCAGCACCAAGGCGCGAGTGTTGCGGTGGCTAAGGCGGCGTTTGAGCAAATGGAACAACAACTTATCGTGGATTTTTACCCTTGGAGCCGTGCGATTAAATTAGCCGTTATGCCAGGCTCTGACTACATTGGCTATTTTCCAGAATATTATTTTGAAACCGATAAGTTTATTTTTTCTAAACCGATTGGTATTAGCCCATTAGGTATTGTTGAGCAAAAATCCCGTCCCATTAGTTGGCATCATTTAGCCGATTTGAATCGTTATACTTTAGGTATTGTGCAAGATTATGTGAATACCGACTCGCTGGATGTAATGATTGCTTCAGGGAGTCAACCTGTTGAAGCGGCAACATCCGATGAGCAAAATATCAAAAAGGTGGCGGCTGGTCGTATTGACGGCGCTGTGATTGATATTAATGTGCTGCATTATCTACTTAAACAACCCCACCTTCAGCCGCTCGCAGATAAGTTACAGGTCAATCGACAACTGATTGCCAATAAACAACTTTATGTCGCGTTTCGTAATACAGAAGAGGGACGGCGTTGGCGGGATATTTTTGATCAAGGTTTAGCGAAGCTCGATATTGATAGCATTATGGGCGATTTGTTATTTCAGCAAGAAGCCTTAAGTCAGTAATGCTATTTTGCACCTAACCAAAGCTGTGAGATGACAAGTTTTGTCATCATTTTGTCTAACACCGCGAGTAATCAGTTGTGGGCGGCATTTCATTATCGCGGCTCAGCATGTTTATGTGTGCCAGTAAGTATTTTGTCGGGTGATCGCGATGGGTTAGTCAAGATCCAAACCAGCAGGGCATTGGTACAATATTTTAAGGTCGACTTAGTTGTGTTGGCCTATTGTGGTCATGACATCACCATAGATGCGCCAGCTAAACTGGCGCATTATCTCTTTGAAATCATCTGCTCACCGGAGCAGGATACGGGTGATCAGTTTGCTGATAGCGCTGATTTACTCAATGAATAGCAGAATTAGTGCAATCGCTGCCGAACTATGCATCAGCACTACCCACAGATGCTGAGTAGTGCTGAGTGATATGCCTTACGCCTTGCGATCATGGTTATTACGCTTTCGCTACTATGGTTTGCCCAATCGGCGTTAGGCTTAACAGCGCCAGCTTAAGATGTTGGATCCCGAAAGGGATACCGATAATCGTCACAAAGCAGGCAAGAGCATGGGCCAAATGACCAATAGCCAACCAAATCCCAAACAGTAAGAACCAAATGATATTGCCCACCATGCCAAAGGCGCCTGTTCCTAAATCTTCACGGCCAGTTAAATGACGGCGATTCATTTGTTCTTGTCCAAAGGGCCAGAAGGTCAATTCACCAATCACAAAGCAGGCGCGACCAAAGGGAATACCGATAATACTGATAAAACACAGAATCCCCGCAAGCCACCAGGCTAGGCCCATCACAAATCCACCAAGGACAAACCAAGCAATATTGAAAATTAACCGTAGTAATGACATTGAAAACTCCTTATCGAATCCAAAATCTGTGCGACAGAAACAACATCCACACTCGAAATTATTAATTGATGCTTAAATGTCATAAGCGAGAATTATGCCAAAATATTTTTCATTAATAATCAATGGCATATTATAGTTTATGCCTCTACGGATTGTGAGTTAAGCTAATATTTCGTGAATTTCCTTAATTCTTAGGAAGAATTTAGCCAAGCCCGCGTTACACTAAACACCTTATCTCCCCTTGAGTAAATAAATGCTAGTTAATAGTCCCGTCGAATCATTTTCTTTTGCAGGCAGAGAGATCTTTCTTAAAAGAGATGATTTATTACATCCTGCTTTTAGTGGTAATAAGGCGCGTAAGTTTGCCTACTTTCTAGACCATGATTTTGCTGGTGTGACTAAGGTGATTGGTCATGGCTCCGCGCAGGCTAATTCTCTGTATTCGCTTTCGGCGCTCGCCAAACTCAAAGGCTGGCAGTGTGATTTTTATGTGGACCATATTGCTAGCCACGTACTGACTTTACCGACAGGGAACTATGCCGCAGCTATCTCCAATGGTACACAGGTTATTGATTTATCAAGCCTGATAGCAGCTAATCCTTTTCTTCAGCGTGAGTCTAAGTGGACTTGCCATGACTACATTGAGCATCAAGTTCTGGCTGCTGAGCCTGACGCTTTATTTATTCCGGAAGGCGGGCGCTGTCAGTATGCGGAGTATGGTGTCAGTCTGTTAGCCGTTGAAATTGAGACTTGGGCAATGCAACAGGGACTGACTGAACTGAAAGTGTTTTTACCTGCGGGAACGGGAACCACGGCATTATTTTTAAACCAATATTTTGTGCGTAAGCAAAGTCACATTCGAGTGCTTACCTGCGCGGTTGTCGGTGGCGATGAGTATTTAGCGCAGCAGTTTTATGAGTTAAATCCTAACGCTGCTGAGCATCCACAGATTTTGAATGTGGGGAAGAAATACCACTTTGGTAAACTCTATCCTGAGTTTTATGCCATGTGGCAGCGGATTTGCGCCTCAGGTATTCAATTTGAATTACTCTACGATCCCTTAGGTTTTATGGTGTTAGAAAAATATTTACCGCAGTGGGGCGCAAGCCCTGTGATGTATATCCATCAAGGTGGTTTGCTTGGAAATGAAACCATGTTGCCACGTTATTTGCGTAAATTTGGTAAAAGTCGTACGACCCTATAGAGCAGATGATTTACTTAGTGACGCTAAGACATAATATGTTTGAAGCGACGTAATCTCTAAGTTAAGCTTACGACGTCAAACGATGGAAAATACTCATGACTGAAGCGGAATATCTCGCCAATTACGATCCTAAGGCTTTTAAGGCTCAGCTACTGACGGTTGATGCCGTATTATTTACCTATCATGATCAGCAACTTAAAGTACTCTTAGTACAACGCTCAAATCATCCTTTTTTAGGTTTTTGGGGATTACCCGGAGGATTTATCGATGAACATTCCGATCAATCCCTAGAGGAAGCGGCGTTACGCAAATTGCAGGAAAAAACGGCGGTAGTGCCACCTTATATTGAGCAGCTTTGCACTGTCGGTAATAGTCACCGCGATGTGAGAGGCTGGTCAGTGACCGTGTGTTATACCGCGTTAATGAGTTATCAAGCCTGCCAAACCCAGATTGATTCAGTGAGTGATGTTAAGTGGTGGCCGTTAGAGGATGTGTTACAGATGCCCTTGGCGTTTGATCATCTGCAATTAATTGAGCAAGCTCGCGAACGTTTAACCCAGAAAGCCTTGTATTCTTTAGTACCAGGATTTGCGCTGGCTGAACCTTTTACCTTGCCAGAACTACAACATGTGCATGAAGTCTTACTGGGTAAGCCTATCCAAGGTAAATCGTTCCGTCGACGGGTTGAGCAGGCCGATTTATTGATTGATACGGGCTTAAAACGTACTGAGCGTGGCCGTCCTGCCAATTTATACCGTTTGAAGTCGGATACTGCATCTTATCGATTCTTAAGAAATTTAGAATGTTAGTCAAAGTGTTTGCCGCTTAAAGTGGTTACCCATAGCAATAATAGTGACAGATTATGCGGTACATACAGTTAGGTTGAGTTATCAGGGTTTATGTAGCCGTCGATGTTGTCGTAATACGTCCATTCTTTACTATCGATACCCATTTCCCCATCATCATAGCTAAATTGCGCATAGTGTCTTAAAGACATTATATGCAATTTAGGTATATTCCTTAGCATTATCCGATAAAAAATAGTCTAAAAATCAACTTTACATAATAGTGTCTATAAGACACTATTGCTTGCAGACAACAAGATTGCTGTATATCACAGCGATCTTGCACAGACAGGAGGTGAATATGTCTCTAGGTATTCAAATGCATCAAGGCACAGTTAACTCACCACATCAGCAAGCTGATTTTTATCGACTTCCAGCCGCTAGCGATGAGGCTAATTACCGTTTATTTCAATTTGGTGCGGGGGAGAATCATGTTCAACTGCTGGTTCCTCCAGCGAAACGCGTCACACTCTTTTTCGGTTATCGTGGCGATCATTCCATCATGCAGCTCTTGTTGTTAACCGATGCATTACGCCGCAGCGGTGCAGAGCAGATTGATCTGTTACTGCCTTATATGCCGGGCGCCCGCCAAGATAGAGTCTGTAATGTGGGAGAGGCCTTATCGGTAAAAGTCTATGCCAGCCTGATTAATCAGCAGCAATATGCTTCAGTCAGTGTTTTTGACCCACACAGCGATGTCACCGCCGCATTGTTAGACCGAGTGCAGGTAATTGGCAACCATAGCTTTGTCGCTGCAATCGCGGCTCAATTGACCGGTGATCTAGTGTTAGTTTCGCCTGATGCGGGGGCGAATAAGAAAGTATTCGGCTTAGCTAAGGCGTTACAGGGAATGCCGGTGATCAGGGCCGATAAACATCGTGATGTGGTCAATGGCCATATTATCGCTACCGAAGTGTTCTGTGATGATTTATCGGGTAAAACCTGCTTAATCGTTGATGATATTTGTGCTGGTGGCAGAACCTTTATCGAACTTGCCATCAAGTTAAAGCAAAAAGGGGCCCAAAGCGTCATTTTGATCGTGTCACATTATGAAGATAAGGCCAGCGAATCGGCTCTGCGTGAGGCGGGCATAGACAGATTATTTTGTACCGATAGTTTAGGTGTCCCCACACATATTTCGAGCGAGTTCTGTCATTGCCATGCTGTTTTGCGTTTTATGAATCATTAAGGAAAATATGATGTACTTGAATCCCGTTACCGCCATTGATGGCTACAAAGTCGACCACCGTCGTCAATATCCTGATAATACTCAAGTGATTTTTAGTAACTTGACCGCCCGTAAATCCCGTCGTGGTTATACTGAGCAGATGGTATTTTTTGGTCTGCAATATTTTATCAAGCATTACTTAATTGACAGTTGGAACCGTGATTTCTTTCAACAGTCCAAAGAGCAAGTGATTCGCCAATTCTCCCGCCGCATTAATAACTATCTTGGGCCAAATAATGTCGGTACTCAGCATATTGAGGCGTTACATGATTTAGGCTATTTACCCATTAAAATCATGGCATTGCCTGAAGGCTCAGTGTATCCCTTAAAAGTGCCTTGCCTGGTTTTGTACAATACCGATGAGCGGTTCTTTTGGTTGACCAATTATCTCGAAACGATGCTTTCTGCCAATGTGTGGGGAATGTGTACTAGCGCCACTACCGCGCTGCAATACCGCAAAATATTTGAGACTTACGCGCTAGAAACCGATGGTGACATCGCATTTGTTGATTGGCAGGGCCATGATTTTAGTTTCCGCGGCATGTATGGTGCAGAGGCTGCGGTAATGAGCGGCGCCGCCCATCTACTCAGTTTTACGGGCACAGATACCATTCCCGCGATTGATTTTCTTGAACAATATTATCTTGCAGACAGTGATAAGGAACTCGTTGGCGGCAGTGTGGCCGCAACGGAGCACAGTGTGATGTGTGCGGGTGGTATGGAGAATGAATTAGAGACGTTCCGCCGTCTGATTGAAGATATTTATCCTAGCGGCATTGTCAGTATCGTTTCTGATTCTTGGGATTTTTGGCTGGTGATGACAGAGTTCACCGTTGCCTTAAAAGACCGCATTCTTGCCCGTGAGGGCAAAGTGGTGTTTAGGCCTGATACGGGTTGTCCGGTGAAGATCATTTGTGGCGATCCACAAGCAGCTATGGGGAGTCCTGAGTATAAAGGCGCTATCGAGTGTTTGTGGGATGTCTTTGGGGGCAGCACAACTGCCAAAGGTTACAAATTACTCGATAGCCATGTCGGACTGATTTATGGCGACTCAATCACCATTGAACGGGCTGAAGCCATTTGTGCTGGCTTAAAGGCTAAAGGTTTTGCATCAACCAATATTGTGTTTGGAATTGGCAGTTTTACCTATCAACACGTGACCCGAGATACTGACGGGTACGCGGTGAAAGCGACCTTTGCGAAAGTTGATGGTAAAGACAGAGAAATATTTAAAGATCCTAAAACCGATGATGGCACTAAAAAATCCGCTAAGGGATTAGTGGCGGTATTTAAAGATGCGCAAGGTCAATTTTATCTTAAAGATCAAGCAAGCTGGCAAGATGTTAACCATTGCGAATTTGTCCCCGTATTTGCCGATGGTGAATTATTAACTGAATATTCTTTGGCAGATATTCGCGCAAGATTGGCAGCGTCTCGTTGTTAACGATGTAAATCCCTTTCTACAATGAGATAGAAAATAGGCTGGCAATGCGGTTTTTATGTGAATACGCTTGCCAGTCAACTTAAATCATACTGGATGTCATGACGGCTGTTATTGCTAAATGCGCTAGTCACATAATAAAACGATGAGAACAAAAGGCTAAGAGACTAGCTGGTTTCGTTTAAGAATTTTATAGGTGCGACGGCCAATGTTTTCGAGGTTTTTTAAATCTTTTAGGCTGGGTACCGCATCGGAATATTGCCAATAGCTGATTTCTGCATCGAGCATTTCAAGCATTTTTTTCGAACAACCTAAACATTCGCCTTGGCACATTCGTGCTTCATCTAAATTCAGCGGAATTGTTTGCTGGATTTGCGCGATAAGCTGTTGCATAGCGGTTTTGGTATTCGGTTTTGACATAAAAATACTTCACAGTCAGAAAGTGTGAACATATTAGCAGAAGCGAAAATTGATAGAATTGATCTAGATTAATACACATTTGGTTCAGCGTGTATCCATGTGAGCTAGATACTGGCTGAACCAAACGAGTTCGTCATATCGACGTGAAGGGATAGCAAATCGTGATATTTGGCTATCGATAAAGGCGAGTTGATTTCGGTATTGCGAGGAGAATGGAAACCGAAAAAACCAACATGCCATTATGTGTACTCGATGAGTACTTAATTCAGACTTATTTATTTGACGACAAAAGCCATTTCATAAAGTTTAAGGCTTCGGTACGTTTTGAAAACGTCTGTCTGTTTTTACCTTGTCTATCGGTAAAAGCAATTGAAGTTTTGTTGACTGAAATTGAATCTACAGGGAAGTTCACTGTGATTTCATGTCCGTTAATTTTGTATGACATAGGCCACACTCCTTTTAATTAAATTCACCCTTAGGTGAGCAAGTAATAACGATAAAATATCCTTAGCATAATTGCGAAAGATGATACTAATGAGTCTTGAGGTTACCCATTCCACCATGATTAATCAAGAGATGCTGTATTGATAACTAATGCAAATCAGCGATTGTGTCAATGGAATATCCCAATTAAACCAGTTAAACATAGTCAAGTGACAGTACTATGACATTGGACGAATTAAAGAGTTCATTTTTTTGAGTTAATGTTGAAAGTCATTAACCCATTATTTTTGCAGGACTTACTTGTAGTAGGCTTTCTTTGTGAGGATCAAGTTTGATACAAGTCAAACTGATATAAAAAGGGTAACAACAAGATACTTCTCAAAACGCGGTGCAGTATAACAGTAAATTACCCGCTGGCAAGTGTAATTTTTGCTCAGCGAGTAATGTTTTTATATTGTTTCTTTTGTTGCTATTTTGTGGGTTAGCTTTTTAGCTATTTTTCACTATTCGATGTGTAACTGACTTTAGTAAATCAGCTCACCAATAGGGTTTAATAATTTGCTTAATCCCTTAGTGAAATAGAGCGGTGCGTCCAACACTGTGTAACATAAACATCCCGTTTGAGTTGTGGGAGAATGCTGTGTATTACCATCTAAGATAATAAAGTCGCCAGGAACATAATTACCTGATGAGTCCGAAAATTCGCCCGCCAATAATAACGTCAACTCAATCCCTTTATGGGTATGCTGTGGGATTTCACCTAGCGCTTCAATATGCAATAAACTGGCGCGAGTATTTTTTTCATCTAGGTCGAATCGCATCCGACTGACTTTACCAATTTGTTGCCATGGCTGTGCAATATGCTGCCGAAACACCCTAGGGAGTTCGTATCGGATATTTTTATGGTTAACACTCACTGAAGATTCTATGTAGGGTTCATGCATAGTGCTTTCGGGAAGCGCCATAATGTTCGATAACATTTGTTGCCAGGGATCATTATCGACGACATCAATCTCATTTGACGCGTTGTGTTGAACCGCATTATCACTGGGGGAAACAAAAGCGAGTTTGGCCGCTTCTTCAGTCAATTTAGCTACTTGAGTTTGGCATTTTTGGCATAAGGCACAATGCGCAGCAACAGCGATAGACATCGACAAAGGGAGCTGACCTTGAGCATGGGCCTGAAGTAATTCTGCATGGGGGTGATGTTTAATCATGTTGTGTCTCCAAAAAGCTTTTAAGCTTTTCTAACCCCAATCTGAGTCGCGATTTAATGGTGCCAATGGGGACTTTTAAGGCATCAGCCAATTCTTGCTGGGTGAGTTCTTGCATATAAATGCCTTGTACGACTTGACGTTGAGCAAGGGGCAGGGCATCTAAATGAGCGAGTAACTTGGCGGTCAATTTATGGTCAGGGTTGTTATCTTGGCTAACCGCAACGTCATACAGTGGCCAGATATCATCGCCAAATGCATCTTCACGGTTGTGCTGCACCCGCCTGAGCATATCGAAGCATTGGTTACGCATAATGGTAAATACCCACGTTGCGACAGAACCTTTATCTGCATTGTATAAATGAGATTTAGTCCAAACGATGGTCATCGTTTCTTGAACTAAATCCATGGCGAGGCCTTGTTGATTTAATCGTTGCAGACCAAATGCCCGAATTTTGGGCATAAAGTGACTGAACAAATAGCCAAATGCCGCTTTGTCCCGTTGATTAGCAACTTTGATGATGGCGCTCACTAAGGGATCTGCATCCGTTTTATGCTCATCGGCAATCAAATTATGGTTATCGTTTTCCATAGCTATTTCGATAGGGGGCGATAACTGCCTATCATAGCGATTTTGCGCTGAATGTGATTGAAAATTTTCCATTATTGAGCTCTTCATTTAAGGTTCAATCCCGTTCGAACATGGCTTCAAATCCTGCTTCGCTGTCAATGTTCGATAAGCATGCAGACCAATACGCAGTGCCTTAGAAATTGGATCACTGAAAATTATTTTATAACGGTTCTTAATAAATCCAGTGTGAGCTGGTGGTCGAGCACATTAATGCAGGTGTACTTTTCCGCTGAACGTATGGGTAAAATTTCAAGCCAGCGTTGGCAAACCCATGCAATATCATCAAATTGTGCCGCTTGATATTGTTGTAGGTGCTTTGGGTACTCTTTCAGAATATTTTGCAACATATCACTGAGATAACGCTCATTTTTTTGAATCTGTGCTGCTGGCCAGTTATCAATTAGACTGATTTGCGCGCGCTTTAAACCATCGGACTCCACATTGATGTCGCCGAGAGTAAATCGTTGTTTCCCTTCAATGCTGACACCTAACATGCCATCAGGTAAGGTCTCAAAGTCAATGATATGCACTAGAGTACCAATTGGATAAAGCGTGCTATTTTCCTCTGAGGTCATACACAGGCCAAAACCATCGCCTGATTTAAGTGATTCAGCCACCAATCGTTTATATCGAGGTTCAAAAATTCGTAATTGAGTATATCCCTCAGGTAATAAACAGATGGGTAATGGAAAAAGAGGTAATTTCATAGTGGCCTCGGGTGAACTTAAGTTTCTATCATTACGTACCATCATCAGAATTTGATCAGTGTTTCAAGCAACAGCCTACTCATTTAAGGGGATATGATGAAGTTAAATCCATTCGAGAAAAAGCTGGTTCAGCATCCGCTGCGTTTTTGGTTGCAAAACCATATTGAAGCACCATTATTGACCTCAATGATGCCTAAACCGCTTGTGTATATTCAACAGGCGCTCGAAATTGGTTGTGGTTTTGGCAATGGTATTCATTTGATCCGTGAGCATTTTGGTGCAGAGCATGTTACCGCGGTGGACCTCGACCCTGAGATGGTGAGTGCTGCTAAGGCCCGCTGGCGGTCTTCAGCCCATGGGCTCGAACAGCTCGACTTTAGTGTTGCCGATGCAACCGCATTACCTTTTAAGGATGCACAGTTTGACATCGTGTTTAATTTTGCGGTGTTCCACCATATTCCTGACTGGCAATCCGCGATTGTTGAAGTCGCCAGAGTATTAAAGCCGAACGGGTATTTTGTGATAGAAGATCTTTACCGTGCCGCGATTTGTAATCCACTGAGTCGCCGGTTGTTTGAGCATCCGCAGCAGAATCGATTTGACCATCAGCAATTATTGCATATGCTTCGCCAAGCGGGGTTTAAGATTGTATGTGACAGGAATCTGTTTAATTTGAGCGGTATGGTGCTGGTTCAAAAGGGTTTTGCTTAAACCTTAAGGTCTTTATATCGCTGAATATTGAATTGAGCATGGGTTGATTGTTTGTTCTGTAAACTGCTTGCCCGAGAAATGAGCAGTTTTCGCATCAGAGTGATTGTAATTTTTAGATAAAATCGACATATCACATGGTTCTCATTGCGAGTTTGCCGCTATAATTTAGCTTAATCCTTAGCAGCTGAGGGAAGGCCTTCCTCCCCAGAGTAGAGAAGTCGCATTATGGCAAATGTCTTGGCAACGGTAGATCAACGCACCAATCTCGTCGGTGAAAATCGGCTTGAACTGCTGCTGTTTCGCATTAATTCGATGCAGCTATTTGCGATTAACGTCTTTAAAGTTAAAGAAGTCGTTAAACTACCACACCTTAACGCTATGCCTGGGAGCCATCAGCATATTTCTGGTGTAGCCAATATTCGGGGAATGTCTATTCCGGTGATTGATTTGCGTTCGGCCATTGGTTTCAAACCTGTGCCGCCAGATGATAATGCCAATATGATCATCACTGAATATAACCGCAGTGTGCAGGGATTTTTAGTCGGTAAAGTCGAGCATATTATCAATATGACGTGGAGTGATATTATGCCGCCGCCGAAAACAGCGGGTCGGAATAATTATCTTACCGCAATCACCCGAATCGAGTATCAAGGCCAGTCGCAATTGGTATCAATTATCGATGTGGAGAAGGTGCTGGCTGAAATTGTCCATTACGATATTAGCCTATCTGAAGGTGTGTTAGATGAGAGCTTGTTAGACAAAATGCCCGGCCGGAAAATATTGATTGTAGACGATTCGTCGACGGCAAGGCGGCAAGTGCGTGAAACGCTTGGCCAATTGGGTATTGAAATTATCGAAGCCTCCGATGGGTTGCAGGCGTTACATTTACTGCAAAAATGGCGCGATGAAGGTAAGAATGTCGCCAAAGAACTGCTCATGATGATCACCGATGCCGAAATGCCTGAAATGGATGGTTACAAACTGACCTATGAAGTCCGTAATGATAAGGCTATGGCGGACTTATTTATCACGCTAAATACTTCGCTGAGTGGTAGCTTTAACAATGCGATGGTGGAGAAGGTGGGCTGTGATCGTTTTATTTCTAAATTCCAACCTGATTTACTGGTTGAAGTCGTACAGGACAGATTAAAACAAGTTCTCGGTAAATAACTTCATCTAAACGAGTCGGCTGCCTTTACAAACATAAGGTTTTAGTTTGGTGGCTACTCGCTTAATTCTGCTTTGACATCGGCTAACACTTGGCGCTTCATTTCTTTCGCCGCGGCAATGTGGATACGTGCAAGCCTGAGTGCGTAGCTAAATCGATGTTTACCAACGAGCCTAAGTAATTCTGCAAAAAAGGCTGAATCTAAGCAAAATTGTTTGCTGTAGTAGTGAATGGCGGCAGGCAATGATGAATAGCTTACGCCATCGAACTCAAACTGAGTACTGTCTTGTTGACATTCGAGGTCAACGCCTTCAAGCAGAATGGGCCATCCGGGAAAGTTGATCCTGTCGCGGGCAATTTGATACATCATCCAAGCACTTTTTTTAAAGCCTTCAAACACTTTGCAGGAAAACTCAGACTCGGCGAGTTCCGCTTCTGTCCAATTAATGCCAATGGCTAAATGTTTAGCGTAAAGGGCCATTAAGGCATCTTTAACCGCCATTCGGCAGTCCCCAATTGAGGTTAAGGGATGTTGTTTCGCCAGTTTTAAGCATTCGCTGCAGCATGGTACGGCAAGGGAAGGATGGGGCGTATGCGGCGTTGCATGATATTCAAAAAAATCTTTACAAGGTTCACCACAAAACCAGCAAAGGTGGCGCTTATCGAAGGGAATATCGATACAAGTAATAGGCAACATCAAGGCCAGAGTTCCTCTGGCCTTGATGTGTTAAGCATGACGCTGAGAAAATTAAGCTTCTTCAACATCAACTAAATTTTTGGCAAGTACGATAGGATCGAGTTCTAAACATTCTTCATCGCTTTGCCAATCAACGCCAATGAGCACGCCATCATCATTTAAATCGAATACCCAGTACTCAAGGAATTCTTCAAGGCTAATCGCAACGGCTTGGTAGTCTTTCCATTCTTCGGTGCAGTGGGATTTTGCCTGTGCTTCGCTTGACCACAAAGGCATTACATCAGTGTCTTCGAACTCGCCTGAGTCACAAACCACCCAGCCTTCGCCTGTTTCATCCATCAAACCCCACAGTGTTTGATGCTCTTTTACGTTTTCGATAAAGCCAGCTAAAGCCGCGTTGATTTCAGTCATGATAGGTCTCTTTGAAGTTGCTATTAACTCACCCATTATACGGCAACGGCTAGATAGACCAAGGGATTCTTTGTTAAGATTTTTTCGCTGTTGTTTAACTGAGCAATAAGCGAATTTATCCGTGTATTTGTGGTGATGAGCATTGTGTTGACGGGCGCTATCGGTCAGGATGTGCGCTCTAGAGGCGTAAATCGGGTTAACCGGAATTACGCGCATCTGGAGGATTTCCAGTGGGGGAGAAAATACCTTTGTGGATTTTTAGCCGTTGTTCATTCTTGTTTATCCTTGAATTAAGCCAGCAACTGTTTTGTGGCTAAAAATCGTATCTCTCTTGGCATGAGTCGATCCCAACTCGTGTCTTGCTCAGCTAAGGCATACCTTAGCACCGAATTGAGGAGTAATTGATTTGATTAAAGCAAAAGGCATGTACTATCTTGCAGCGAGCATCACGGCCTGTGTGAGCTTAAGTGCTTGTTCTAGCGCGCCGACCGCTAATGCTACGTCTGACAATAATAGTCAAATTGCTATCGAACAGGCGCAAGCCGCGCAAAACGTGCAATTGAACGAGATTATCGCCAGTCATGCGGCCGCCTTTCCGACGTGTGTTGCAAACCTTCAGGCGCGCGCACAACGTGAAGGTTTATCTGAAGAGACGATTAACAATACAGTGGCAAGCCTACAGTTTGTACCTAAGGTGATTGAGCTTGATCAAGCTCAGCCTGAATTTAGTCAAACCTTCACGAATTATTTCACCAAACGGGCAACGGATTGGCGAGTCAATGAAGGTCGACGTCTACTGAAAAAACACCAAGTATTGCTTGATAAACTCGCGCAGCAATACGGCGTACAGCCACAATACATTCTGTCTTTTTGGGGACTAGAGACCAACTATGGTTCTTATAAAGGCAAAATGTCCGTCTTAGATTCCCTTGCAACCTTAGCCTGTGAGCCTCGTCGAAGTGATTATTTTACGACTGAGCTGATGCAAGCGCTTAAGCTTAAAGAAAAATATGGCTTTGATAAGAGCACTATGGTGGGCTCTTGGGCGGGCGCCATGGGGCATACTCAATTTATGCCCTCGGCTTATGCTAAATATGCCATCGATGGCGATGGAGACGGTAAAGCGGATCTGTGGAATAGCACAGAGGATGCCCTCACATCAGCGGCTAACTTTCTACAACACTTAGGCTGGCAGCGTAACGAGCGTTGGGGCCGCGAAGTATTATTGCCAAACAATTTTAGCTACCAACATCTTGGTGCTAAAGAGGCGCAGCCTCTGTCACAATGGGCGGCGCAATCTGTGCGGCAAACGAATGGATTGTCTTTGCCCGCTATTGATATGAAGGCCGCGCTATATTTGCCTTCGGGTCACACTGGACCTGCGTTTTTAGGCTATGAAAACTTCAATGTGATTATGCGTTGGAATCGCTCGGAGTTTTACGCCATTACCGTGGGCCATTTGGCCGATAGGATTAATGGCGGCGAACCATTAAAAGTAGCGCCGCCCGAGCAGCCACGTTTGAGCCGCGAGCAAATCAAACAGTTACAAACCAAACTGAATGAATCCGGCTTTGATGTTGGTAAACCTGATGGTGTGTTAGGACGCAATTCGACTGCGGGGATCCAAGCATTCCAGCGCAGTAATAATATGATTGCCGATGGTTTCCCAAGTCCTGAAGTCTTTACTGCCCTAGGTATTTCACTCTGATAGACGCCTCGTTATAGGTCATCGCCCGCAGACAATGCTTGAAGCAACCACTGCGCTCCATTGATGTAGTGGTTTTGCAGGGATAAAACAGTGGAGTGCAAAGGCCAGTTTTGTTAAGCTCGGCCGACATTTGAAATCGAAGCAAGTCAAAGGATATTCGATGAACATTAAAGACGATATGGTTGTGCAGTTTAATTACACCCTGCGCGACGAAAAAGGCGAAGTGCTCGAGACGAACGAAGGTCGCGAGCCTATAGCTTATTTACACGGCCATGACAACATGATGCCTGGTGTTGAGAATGCGATTAATGGTAAAGCGGTCGGTGAAAAGTTCACAGTGACGCTGCCATGCGCTGAAACCTATGGTCAGCGTATTGAAGGTGAAGCGGCGCAGCAACGTGTATCGGTAAAGCACCTGTTAGGCGCTAGCGTGTGGAAGCCAGGTATGACGGCGGTAGTTCATACTGACCACGGTCAACGCCAAGTGACAATCGTGAAAGTCGGTAAATTTATGGCGACCGTGGATGTTAACCATCCATTAGCGGGCCGTGACTTAACCTTCGATATCGAAGTGGTTGGCGCCCGAGATGCGACCGATGAAGAAATCGCCCACGGTCATGCCCACGGTGTCGGTGGTCATCACCACTAATCGGCCAGAATGTGATGTTTGATAGCGCTGCTAGCGCATTTTAAGTGCTGCGATACAATCACCTGCCGATGATAAAGCAAAGCCCAAACCTAAGTTTGGGCTTTTTTGTTGGGTTATTATTTGAATTCTGCTTTAACCTCATTTCGTGACGGTAAATTCACCTCAAACCGCTCTTTACCACGCTTACTGCGATGAATTGACTTAATTCTTAGTTTTCACACTCCAGATCAATCTTCACTTGCGGTTAATGCTCGTGTTCAATCGGGGTATCGCTAAACATCATATCTAAACTGGCTTGAGTCTGTGGATGGTAGCCGCTGCGCGCCGCAAGGTAGACGGCTTTTGCCCAGTCGTAATATTCGCTGCTCGCCAGTTTTTGGTACAAGGGCACAATCAGCCTGCGCCTGCCGATCTCAGTTAAGTGCTGTTTTAATGCGGGTAACACGCTGTAGTATCCGTTATCGAGGGCGAGGGCATACCAAGCAAAGGCGATTTCATTATTGTGGGTGCCAGTTAAATGAAAGGCCTTATCTAACTCGGCTAATTGCTGCTCAGTGAGATTTAGCCTTGGCATTTCATTAATAAAGCGTAGCCATTGATGCACAGTCCAGCCCTGAGTGTTTAGGGCGCTGGCGGCACGCTTGCCTTCTAACCATGCTTTGCGCCGGGCATCGATATCATCGAAGGCGTGTGAGTTGGGGGGCACTAAAAAGCTAGGTAACCCCTGTCCCTCCACCCAAGTATCCACTTCGGACTCACTGACGATATTGGGATATTTTTGCAATAACTGCTGCGTGAGGTAATTGCGGAACTGCTCCGTGGTAATGCTTTGAAACGCAAAGTGATCAAAGTAACTTTTGACAAAGTTATCGAAGCGTTCACGGCCGAACTTTTGCTCAAGGAAACGCAGGAATAATTGTCCTTTGACATAGGGCACGCCGCTAAAGGCATCGTCGGGATCGCGCTCACCTAAGTCAATATGCAGTACGGTGTCGCCTGCGGGTAACTCGGCTAATTCTGCCAGCAGCTCTGAGTAACTAATGGTTTGCTCCATCAATGCACGGTCGCGGCCATAGAGATCTTCCATAATCCGGTTTTCCACATAGGTGGTAAAACCTTCGTTGAGCCAGAGATCGCGCCAGGTGGCGTTAGTGACTAAATTGCCCGACCAAGAATGGGCCAGCTCGTGGGCAATTAAACTCACTAAGCTTTTATCTCCCGCGATGACTGTGGGAGTAATAAAGGATAATCGCGGATTTTCCATCCCGCCGAAGGGGAAGCTGGGCGGGAGGATCAACAGATCGTATCGACCCCAGCGGTAATCGCCGTAACGTTTGGCGGCGATGGAGATCATCTCCGGCGTATCGGCAAATTCTTTGCTGGCCTTGTCAAGCATTTCTGGCTCAGCCCAAATGCCTGAGGTGTCGTCTAAGGCGGCAAATTGCAGGTGTCCTGCGGCAATGGCAATCAAGTAGGCAGGAATCGCCTGCGGCATAGTGAATTGGGTTTGCGTTGCAGACATACTCTCTCGGTCGGCACTCATCACGACACTAATACCTTGCTTCGCTGTGACTGTGGCGCTGTAGGTTTGGCGCACTGCGGGTGTATCTTGCAGCGGGATCCAGCTTCTGGCATGGATGGCTTGGCTCTGACTAAACATAAATGGCCATTGCTTACCGAGGGTTTGCTCTGGAGTCAGCCATTGAATGCCTGATGGATTCTTGGAGGTATGGTAATTAACTTTGACCTTAGCGACTCGCTCTTGAGGCAGATTGATGGTGAGCGCTGCGCCTTTGACCTTATCGGCCGCACCTAAACTAAAGGGCACGGATTGCCATTGGCCGTTTGCATTTAACATGCTGACACTGTTAATCGTCAGGTCACGGGTATCTAACACCAGCATCTTGCCTTCTTTATGCCAATCTAGTTCGAGAATGGCGTTGCCCGAAAGTTGTTGCAGCTCAAAATCCACATTTAATGCGAGTTCAATGTGGCGAATACTTACTTGTTGGTAATTGGCAAAGGTCAGTTCATCGGTGGTAGTATGCAATTGGCTGGAGGCGACGCTAGCAACATTACTATTAGGTAAGCTATTGGTTGCATTGGCATATTGTACTAATGGCAGCAGTAGCAACAGGGCACTGCTAATGAGGGTACGACGGGATAAAAACATATAACCACCCAGTGTTGTGATTCTTGTATGGTGTAAAACGCGATCGCCGCGAGCGACTGTATTCGTTGGGGCGTGAGTTTACTCGAACTCAGTAGGTTTGGGGCTATTTAGCTGACACTAAAGTGTAATCAAACTTAATTTGGGATGAGGTTGACGTTGAGGAAAGGTTACTTGTTTACGAAAACGCACGCCAGAGTGTGCTATTTAACTCTTGCAGGGGGATGCAAAGCGACTTGGCACATAGAGGTTATCGGGTATGTAAAAGTACATCCCCGGCGATATAACTTTGTTATCATGACGCGTGTTCACAATGTCTTATAGCTACAACAGGACAACTATGGTACTGGATTTTTCACAGGGTAAGCTGATAGCAACAGAGTTTGAAGTACAGATCAGATTAAGCGTGGCCAATGTTGTGCTTCAAGCGAGTGCCGAAGATATTAGCCTTAGGCTTGACCCTCCAATGATCATCGCCAATGGTGGCGGCGTGCGTTGGAGCATGAAATTAGATAACGCGGAACAGCTCGATGCGTTACAAGCACTCCTCGGGATTGATTATTTGTAAGCACACTTGATTATTGCCAAATGTGCTTGACGTTTAACCTTAATTTTCAATTTGATTTAGAAAGGATATATCAGTATGACGCTCGAACGTATTGTGATTGAACCCCAAGTTGAGGCGACCGCAGTTGTGGTCTGGCTTCATGGGTTAGGCGATTCTGGTGCTGGTTTTGCCCCCGTTGTACCTGCGCTAGGGTTGCCAGCGGATCACAGTATTCGCTTTATTTTTCCCCATGCACCTGAGCAGGCGGTCACCATCAATGGTGGTTATATTATGCGTGCTTGGTATGACATTAAAAGTATGGACTTGCATGATAGAGCGGATATGCAGGGCGTGATGGCATCAGAATTAAGTGTTCAGGCGCTGATTGATGAGCAGATCGCCGCAGGTATTCCTAGTGAGCGCATTGTGCTGGCGGGATTTAGCCAAGGCGGAGTGATGAGTCTGTTTACCGGATTACGCTATCCTCAAAAACTTGCCGGTATTATGGCGTTATCCTGCTATTTGCCAACGGGTGATGTTTTGCCAAGCCAGCTAAGTGTGGCCAATGCTGACACGCCGATTTTGCAGCAGCATGGCGAGCAGGATGATGTCGTTCCGTTATCAGCCGGATTGTTGGCAAAAGAGGCATTAATTGCCGGTGGATATCCGGTGCAATGGCAAACCTATCCGATGCCACATTCAGTTATTCCTGTGCAATTAAAAGCGATTAGTGCTTGGTTACAACAGCGTTTTGAAATGTAGTTAAATCTAAATGCTTATAAAATCATCATGCGGTAAACAATTTTTTGCCGCTTGATGTTTTTTATAAAGAACAATGCGGCTGTCTGCGAAACTTCTGTAAGTTACTTAAATTAAAGCGTTTAAATTTACAATTATATTTTTAATTGTCATTAAATTCGAAAAGTGAAAATAAGTCGATTAGCTTATTTTTTATTTGAAACAAAACTGTATTAAAACTCGCCAAAAATCCCACATTAAAGTCACGTTTATTAATAAAAATGACACAATTCATCTTTATTCTTTGATATTATGCGTGACGCGAGAGTTGATGGTACTCGCACAATCTATCTATGATAAAATAATTAAAATCAAGGGGTTGATGTAATGACAAATAAGCTTATTAAAGGATTAATTGCCACTGCTGTGCTTGCTGCGTTAGCAGGTTGTAATAGTGATGATGACAAAGTTCCAACAACTTGCGCCGAAGCGGGTGCTGCCTGTAAAACATTTACGGTATTACATACAAACGATAACCATGGCCGTTTTTGGGAAAACAAAGATGGTGAATATGGTTTAGCTGCTCAGAAAACTTTGGTTGATCAAATTCGTGCTGAAGTCAGCAAGAAAGGTGGTCAAACATTGTTGCTTTCTGGTGGTGATATTAACACTGGTGTGCCTGAATCCGATTTACAAGATGCGATTCCTGACTTTACCGGGATGAACAAAATTGGTTACGACGCAATGGCGGTCGGTAACCATGAGTTTGATAATCCATTATCCATTGTGGACATGCAACGTAGTCTTGCTGAATTCCCTATGTTAGCGGCTAACATTTATAAGACTGATGGTACTCGCTATTTCGATGCCTATAAAATATTTGATGTTAATGGTGTCAAAATAGCTGTTATCGGTCTAACCACTGAAGATACTGCTAAGATCGGTAACCCTGAATATATTAGTGAATTAGAGTTCAGAGATCCAAAGACTGAAGTTGCCAAAGTCATCAAAGAAATCAAAGATGCTAAGTCGGCAGACATCATTTTTGCTGTGACGCATATGGGCCACTACGCAGATGGCCAAAATGGTAGCAATGCCCCTGGTGATGTGGCGTTAGCCCGTTCACTTAAGGAAGGCGAACTTCAAGTGGTGATTGGTGGTCATTCACAAAACCCCGTCTGTATGGAGCCAGGTAATAAGGCCTATGCAGCATTCCAACCGGGCGATGCCTGCGCGCCAGATCAACAAAATGGCACTTGGATCATGCAAGCCCACGAATGGGGTAAGTATGTCGGTCGTGCGGACTTTGAATACTTTAATGGTGAACTTCACTTAGCCAGCTATAAATTAGTGCCAGTGAACTTAGTTAAAGAAGTCACTGATGAAGCGGGTAACAAGAAAAAAGTACTCGTTGGTGAAAAGATTGAGCCTGATACAGAGTTAAAAGAGCTACTTTCTTACTATCAAGAGAAAGGTCAAGCTAAGTTAGACGAAGTGATTGCGACTACCGATGCGCTGCTTGATGGTGAGCGTGCAAACGTACGTAACAAACAAACCAACTTAGGCCGTATGTTAGCCATGGCACAAAGTGCTAAAGTATCTGCTGATTTTGGCGTGATGAACTCTGGTGGTGTGCGCGCTTCTATTAAAGCGGGTAACATCACTTACCGTGATGTACTCACAGTTCAACCTTTCGGCAACATGGTAACCTTAAACGAAATGACTGGTGCGGCTGCTGCTGATTATTTAGGGGCTGTGGGTAGTTTACAAATTGGTTCTGGTGGTTATGCGCAAATTACTGGCGTGAAGATGACCATTGACTGCGTGGCTAAAAAAGCGACAGTTCATGAAATCAATGGTAAAGAGTTCAGCGCTACAGCAAACTACAAATTCACTGTACCTAGCTTTAACGCTGCAGGTGGTGACGGTTATCCAAAACTGGCGAGCCCAATCCAAACAGGTTATGTAGACGCCGATTTACTCTATTCCTTCCTGAAAGAGAAACAATCCATTGTTGCAGCTGATTATAATCCAGTAGGTGACATTGTGTATGAAAACTCTGAAAGTGTAGAAGGTTGTAAGATTACTGCTAAGTAATCTACAGCGGTTAATAAAATGCCACTCAATTTGAGTGGCATTTTTATTTTGCTCGTTTATTTTCCATCCGTTAGATACAGCCTAAAATCACCATAAAATAAAGAGATACATTTTGCTAACTATGTATATTAAATTGAGTAGATTGATATTTCGTAACGCGAGATGTTCAATTGATTCTATTTGTATCAGTTTATCAATAATCGCTTAAATTTGCTTAAAGACCTTTAACGCTATGTTTGGGTTGAATTTTGTACGTTTTAAACTCAAAATTTATTTGCTGTGTATGTATCAATTTGTTTTTTTGTTGTTATTTGTTGTTGTCGATATTCGTTTTGATTAACAGTATTGATACGTCAAGGGAACTTGAAAATTAACTAAAATAACAACAAGACGGGTTTATTCATTTAAGCCTCAAGGAGAGATATATGCATCATCTAACGTTAGCAGCTAGAGCTGTGCGCGCGAGTCTAATCACTATGGGTTCTGCTAGTGTTTTATTATCTGGAATAACGATTGCGGCAGAAGAAAATACCAAAGTTGAACGTATTGAAGTCACTGGATCACGTATTAAACAGGTGGATATGGAAACCGTTTCTCCTGTCACTGTGATTAATGCGGCTGATATTGCGATGACGGGTGAAAAAACCGTTGCTGATGTTTTGAATAACTCGGCAATCAATAGCTTTGGTTCATGGCGAGGGATTTCTGGATATGGTTCAGGTGCTAGCTCAACAAGTAATGTTAATCTTCGCGGACTAGGTTCCTCTGCTACGCTGGTGTTGCTCGATGGCCGCCGTATGCCTGGTACGAGCTCAAGCTCGGGCTCTGTTGCAGACACATCCTCAATTCCAATGGCGATAGTCGAGCGCATTGAAATCCTACGTGATGGCGCCTCTGCTGTTTATGGTTCAGATGCTGTTGCGGGTGTGATCAACATTATTACCAAAAAAGAATTTGATGGCTTGCAATTAGATTACAGTACAGAGCAGCCTAGTGTTGAAGGCGGTGATGCTAATCGTTTATCCATTGCAACAGGTTATAATACGGATAAAGGCAATATTACCTTAACCTATGAATATTATGATACCAAAGCCGTCATGGATCGTGATATTTGGAATATGGACGATCCGAGTTACGCAACCTACAGTGGCTTAAGCTCTGTGCCCAATGGTAAATATGGCACAGGTAACGGCAGTTGGTATAGCAATTCAGATATTTGTGACCAAACTGAAAATACCGTCGATAAAACTGATGGAAATAATAATGGCCGCTGTTTATATGATTCAGGTAGAGTGACTAAATTATTTGGTGATCAGACCCGTAATTCCTTTTTATCCAATTTTACCTATGAAATTACCGACGGTATTCAATTTCGCGGTCGTGCATCTGCCTCGTTAGCTGAAACTGAAACGCGTTACGCAGGGACACCTGTGTCAACAAATTATCCAGTAATGAGTGCTGATAATAAATTCAACCCCGTTGGGGAAGATATGACGCTTTATATGCGCTCTGCCCAAATTGGCGAGCGTGATACCTTAACTGAGACCAATAATGTCGATATTCTTGGTGGTTTTATTGGTACGCTGGATTTAGGCAATGGCATTGATTGGGAATTAAATGCACAGCATTCCCGCTCAACCACGAATTCATTTAATTACAATTTAATTAATGATGAAATAGTTCAGCAAGGAATAGATTCTGAACAGTACGATATTTTTAATACCACGGGCATGAGTTATGAGCAGTGGAACCAGCAGATGACTGAGCTGTATCGTAAGGCGGCTCATACGGGCGTGTATCAAGGTAAGTTTGAAAGCACTCAAATTGATGGACTGGCTTCAACGCTGCTTGTTGATAATGGCGATGTCTCTGTTGCTATGGTCGGTGGGCTTGAATATGAAATGATTAAGTTTAAGCAAACCAGTGATCCAGAGTCCGCTTCGGGCATTATCTCAGGTGGCTCGGGTGGCGATGATGTGGATGCAACCCGTGATCGAAGTGCAGCTTATTTAGAATTCCAAGTTGGCTTACCTGCGAATGTTGAGTTATCGGCCGCCGTTCGGTACGAGCGCTATGAACAGGAAGGATCGCTCACTGGTGCCCAAGGGCAAGTAGTTAATTCATCAACCTTTGATGCCGTAGTGCCTAAATTTGGTATTAGTTGGCGCCCCGTGGATAGTTTGTTACTGCGTGCCAGTTACGGTGACTCCTTCCGAGCACCCAATATGGGTGAAATGTTCTCTTCACAATCTTTAAGTTTTGAAAAAGCCGTCGATTCGCTTTGGTGTAATGAGCCAGGTAATGTGGATGCGGTTTATTGTGCGACCAGTAATCAACACAAAACTTGGTATGGTGGTAATCCCGACCTTGAGGCCGAGGAGGGTAACTCCTTGACGTTAGGTGGCGTATGGAATGCTACTGATAATTGGAATATCGAATTATCCTACTTTTCGATTGCCTACGAGAATAAAATTGAGTCGATAAGTGTGAATGACATACTGCGTGATGAAATTAAAAATGGTTCATCACCCTATGTTCACCGTGGTGCCGATGGCAAGATTGAATATATTGAAGCGGGTGTGCGCAACTTAGCGACGGTTGAAACGTCAGGTATTGATTTTGTCACAGCTTATAACCTAGAAACGGGGATCGGTGATTTCAACTTCAGACTCGATTTAACCCATGTTTTGGATTTTAAAAAGCAAGATAATGCCGAATCAGAAATGATTGATTATGCCGGGCTTACTGATTCGCCTGATTGGCGTGGTAATTTTGCAACCAGCTGGAAATATGACGATTTTTCTGCGGCCTGGACCGTAGTGTATATTGGTCGTCAATCGGCTGATTACTACAATCAGTTAGAAGAAACCGATGTTTACGTCGATTATTCAAACTACTTTAAACACAACATCCAGTTTGCCTATAACCATGCTTACAATGGTTCAATCACGGTTGGGGTGAATAATGTGTTTGATGCCGATGCACCAAACTTTTATACCTATGCTGATTACCGTGATGTAAACGTTGGACTGTATGATGTGTTGGGCCGTACTTACTATTTGAGAATTAACCAGAAGTTTTAAGTTATCCTTCTCCCTGGATAACTCAAACCTCCGCTTGCGGAGGTTTTTTTGCTTGTGGAATATAGAGACGCTGCTTAATGACTCAGGCGCAGTTCATGACGATGCTCATGCTGGTAATGCTCAGCGCAGCAACTGCAACGTTGTTCGGTAGGATCTTGCATTAAACGTTCAGCTTCGATTTCAGTTTCGCAATCGGAACAAAGGCCATAAAGACCTAAGTCGAGTTGGCAGAATGCGGCATCGAGGCGGTTTAAGCGGCAAAATAGCGGGTGATCGGCAAGGTGGCTCTGTGCCAGTCGGTCGATGAGTTCCCCTAGGCTGAGGTTGGCACAATGCGTCCCAAGTATTTCAATAAACTGAGGGAGCGCGCCGATTTCCTTCCTTAGATTAGCTTCAAGCTCTGACAATTCTTGTCTGATATGGGTGGTGCTCACGTAAAATCGCCTGTTTTATCTGACTCTGGGCATTCAGTCTAATAGTTCCACTACCAACGACTATGATAAAGATCAAGTATCTGTACGATTTTTAGGGGTAACGTGGTGGTTAACATAAAAAACCACCACTTTTGTATGGGGTTACTGGCTAAGATGTTGTTGCGCTTGTTCTAGCACACGCACAATGTCTTCAGTAGTTTTATAGATCCTAAGTTCCCGAAATAGGGTATCTGCCTCGGGATATTGGCGATTGAGATAACTAAACCACTGCTTAATGCGCGCTGGATAATAATCACTCTTACGGCCACTAAGCTCCCTTTGGGTATAACTGAGCATTAATTGTAACGTGTCAGCCCAACTGTAGGGCGTTGCACCGGTTTTTATGGTGTCTGCAAGATTGGGGAGCGAGATCGCGCCGCGGCCAATCATGATACTGTCGCACCCCGTTACTTCCATACAACGTTTAGCGTCCTCACTATTCCAAATCTCACCGTTGGCAATTACCGGTATTGGCAAACGTTTGCGCACTTCAGTGATGTATTCCCAATAAGCGGGCGGTTTGTAACCATCAACCTTACTGCGGGCATGGATAGCAAGCTCTGTTGCGCCCGCTTCATAAACGGCCAGCGCATTTTCCATAAACAGGGATTTGTCTTCGTAGCCTAAACGGATCTTGGCTGTCACCGGATGCTCAGCGGGCACTGCTTGGCGCATGGCGCGCACAATATCGTGAATCGTATTAGGGTATTGCAGCAACACCGCGCCGCCATTACTGCGATTGACCATCTTGGCAGGACAGCCAAAGTTTGCATCTACGCCGTGGGAGCCAAGCTCAATTGCGCGCATGGCGTTTTCGGCCATGCAATGAGGTTCTTGGCCTAAAAGCTGTACGCGGACTGGGGTACCCGATGGCGTATAGCCACCGCTCAGTAGCTCTGGACAGAGTTTAAGAAAGACCTTTTCAGGTAAGAGTTGGTCAACGACGCGCACAAATTCGGTGACAAGCAAATCGTAAGGGTTAATCGACGACAAAATATCTCGCATTAAGTCATCAACCACGCCTTCCATTGGAGCCAAAATTACCCGCACTGCTACAAACCCATATAGAGAAACAAAGGGCGTGCATTCTATCCTATTGGCTTGCTGTTACAAAGTGCGCTGAGAGGCTTGGCAACAATGACAACTATTTATGGCTATTTAATTGGCCAAATTCAGCTTCCTATCAGCATATTTTGATAATTTCTGTGATTTGGTGATATTTTTTGAAATGAAACTAAAGCGGTGCAGGTCTTTTGCAGTAAGCCAACGATAACCCTGTTGTTGGTCACCATTAATCAATAAAAGGAAGCAAGAATATGAAATCAGTTAAGCAAACCGCGGTTGCAGTGGCATTAGGTACAGTGGTGGTTGGTTCAGCGTTTACTGTTAACGCGCAAACAAATTTATTTGGTTTTGAAACCATGGAATCAGGATATCAACTCGTTGGTTCTGAAGGTAAGTGTGGCGAGGGTAAATGCGGTGCAGATATGAAAAAAGCGGCTGCAGAAAAAGCTAAAGAAGGTAAATGCGGTGAAGCAAAATGTGGCGCAGATATGAAAAAAGCGGCGGCAGACAAAGCTCACGAAGGTAAGTGTGGTGAAGCAAAATGTGGCGCCGATATGAAAAAAGCAGCAGACAAAGCTCATGAAGGCAAATGTGGTGAAGGTAAATGCGGTGCTGATATGAAGAAAGCCGCTGAAAAAGTTGACGCTAAAACTGAAGCCGTAAAAAAGGAAGTCAAATAAGTTCAGTTGTACTTATTGGAGGTACTGCCCTAGCACATGGCCAGCCTATGCTGGCCTTTGTTTAGCAGCATCCAAATTAAAGGGGTTAAAGCAATGCAAGATCGTGGATTAGTTGGATTAGGGTTACGGCGTGAAATGCTCAGTGAGTTTTGCCAATCGCTGCCGAGTGCTATCGATTTTTTAGAGGTTGCCCCTGAAAACTGGATGACGCTAGGTGGCAAATACGGTAAACAATTTAGACAATTAACTGAACAACATACCTTTTTTTGCCATGGTCTGTCGCTCTCAATCGGTAGCCCTGAGCCGTTGGATCTTGAGTTTGTTCGCCGTATCAAAGCTTTTATGGACTTACATCAAATTGATGTCTATTCAGAGCATTTGAGTTACTGCTCAGGAGCTGGCCATTTATACGATCTGATGCCTATTCCTTTTACCGAGGCCGCCGTTAAGCATGTCGCTCGGCGAGTTAAGCAAGTTGAAGATATTTTAGAACGACCGCTTATTTTGGAAAATGTCTCCTTTTATGCGGCGCCCAGTGCGCAGATGACTGAGCTGGCGTTTTTGACGGCAGTGCTGGAAGAAGCCGACTGCAAACTCCTGTTAGATGTGAATAATATTTATGTTAACTCGATAAATCATCAATATGATGCGGCGGCATTTTTAAAGGCGATGCCAACTGAGCGGATTGCCTACTTGCATATCGCAGGACATTTTAAAGAATCAGAAGAATTATTGATTGATACCCACGGCAGCGATATCAACGCCCCTGTATGGGCGCTCCTTGATAGTTGCTATGCCATGCATGGCGTATTACCCACCTTGCTCGAGCGTGACTTTAATCTGCCGGCAACAGCGCATTTATTGGATGAAATTAATCAAATTCATACTTACCAAGCCCAGGCCAAAAAAAATCTAGCGAAGAGGATTGCCTAATGGATTTTAAGCAAGTACAGCAATCCTTTATCGATTATATTCGTGATCCTAACAATTCCGTGCCGATCGGTGTACCCATTGAGCGGATGCAGGTTTACCGAGAGCTATTTTTTAATAACGTGATGGGTTTTGTTTCTAATGCTTTCCCCGTACTCAAAAGCTTATACACTGATGCGCAGTGGCAAACCTTAGTGCAGGCTTTTTTTAGTCGACATGATTGTAAATCACCGATTTTTATCGATATTGCTGGGGAGTTTTTACAGTTCCTGCAGTTTCAATATTCTCCAATAGACATTGATCCGCCCTTTATGCTGGAACTTGCGCACTATGAATGGCTTGAACTACGGGTGGCAACTGCGCAGCAAGATAGCCGCCAAGTCCTGATTGGTAAAGAGGGAATTACGCATCAAAATCTATGTTTAGCCGCAACGGCAACCGTGGCGCAATACCAGTATCCAGTGCAGCAAATACGGCAAGATTATCGCCCAGAAGATCCTCTGCCGCAGCCAGTGTTTTTTTGCCTGTATCAGGATGAGGCAGGTGAGGTAGGCTTTTTGCAATTAACGCCTTTAAGCGCGCAAGTACTGGGTTATTTAACCGAAAAGGGGCAGAGCACCTTTAATGAATTGATTCAATGGTTGGTGTCGACTTATCCGCAAATGCTAACAGAGACCTTAACTCAAGGTTGTTTACAGTTACTCGAACAACTAACCGCTAAAGGTATCGTACGCGGAACATAGAAAGATATGGTGCTTAAGTACGCAAAATAATTGTAATAACCATACAGAAAAAGGGTTTTTGTTGGTGTGGCAAACCGCTACAATGACGCCCGTTTTGTGATCTTAATCACTGTATGATTCCCGCGCACTTATCTACGCACACATTTGAGGAGCTGTAATGAGCAGTCAGCCATTTAAAGACCCATTTAACGTTATGTATTTTATTGGTTTTATTTTAGTCTTACTGTTGCCGACACTACCAGCAAGCCTGACTTGGTTAAAGCAATTAGGCTTAATTTAAGCAGGTTTTAATCTCAAATTGAGTATACTACTGGCCACTCTGAGAGTGGCTTTTGTTTTTGAGGTTCGAGGCATTTACACACTATGATTATTTACAAACTATGATTATTTACACGCTATGATATTGAAACGCGGTTTGTTTTTATTGATAGGCTGCCTTGCGCTGGGTCTTGGACTGCTAGGTATTATCGTGCCACTGTTACCGACGGTGCCGTTTATTTTACTCGCCGCTTTTTGCTTCGCCCGTTCAAGCACTCGTTTACATCAGTGGTTAATGACACACCCTTGGTTTGCTGATGCGCTCACCCAGTGGCAAGAGCACCGAGCCATGCGCCCAGGCCTTAAACGCAGAGCTATGCTACTCTCTGGCCTCAGTTTTAGTGTCAGTATTCTTGTTGTGCCAATCGTATGGGTAAAATTGTTGCTGTTAACCATGGCAATCGGGCTTCTCTGGTATCTGAAAACGATTCCTGAAATCGAATCCTAAGTACATTTGATCTAAGGCACAAATTGATAACCAATTCGTCACTTGAATACGCTGCTAGTTGCAACTCAAACCAAAGCGGCATAAGCTTTGTGCGAATTATTAAAGCTCGTCCACACTCGCTGTGGACGTTTTGTTTTTACTGCCAGCAATAAGCGTGGCGAAACGATTAAGTTAAATTAAATGGCTATGAATACAGAAACCTTATCCTTGATAAAGCAAAGCATTAAAACCATTCCTAATTATCCTAAGGAAGGGATTCTATTTCGCGATGTGACCAGTCTGCTGGAAAATGCTGCAGCCTATAAAGCGACTATTGATTTATTAGTTGAGCATTACCGCAACAAAGGCTTTACCAAGATTGTGGGTACCGAAGCCCGTGGTTTTCTGTTTGGTGCACCTTTGGCGTTGGAATTAGGTATTGGTTTTGTGCCAGTTCGTAAGCCAGGTAAACTGCCACGCGCGACGATTAGCCAAAGCTATGAGCTGGAATATGGCCACGATAGCCTTGAAATCCATACCGATGCGATTACCGCTAACGACAAAGTGCTAGTGGTTGACGACTTGCTGGCCACGGGCGGTACTATCGAAGCCACGGTAAAACTTATCCGCCAACTCGGTGGTGAAGTGCAAGATGCCGCCTTTGTGATTTCGTTACCTGATTTAGGTGGTGAGGCTCGTTTAACAGCCTTAGGTCTTGAGTTGGTTAAACTTTGTGAGTTTGAAGGCGAATAATTCTTCAGCCAAAGGCGCCTAGGGATAGTTTAATGGCATGTCGTTAATTGACATGTTATCTTGCAACTATCTCGGGGCGCGATCCCCTTTTTTGTACCAACATTCTTGTCATGCACATTGGGGAGTTCCATGTCATATCAGGTGTTAGCCAGAAAATGGCGCCCTGCCACATTCGAACAGATGGTCGGCCAAAGTCATGTGTTGCACGCATTAACCAATGCGTTAACCCAGCAACGTTTACACCATGCGTATCTTTTTACGGGCACGCGCGGCGTGGGCAAGACCAGTTTGGCGCGTCTCGTTGCCAAAGGTCTTAACTGTGAGAAGGGCGTAACGGCTTCCCCCTGTGGTGTGTGTGGCAGCTGTGTCGAAATTGCCCAAGGCCGTTTTGTCGACTTAATTGAAGTCGATGCCGCCTCGCGTACCAAAGTCGATGACACTCGTGAACTCTTAGATAATGTGCAATATCGTCCGACCCGAGGCCGTTTTAAGGTTTATCTGATCGACGAAGTACACATGCTTTCCCGCAGCAGTTTTAATGCGCTGCTAAAAACCCTCGAAGAACCGCCAGAGCATGTGAAGTTTTTGCTGGCGACCACCGATCCGCAAAAGCTGCCGGTGACTGTGTTATCCCGCTGTTTGCAATTTAATTTAAAGAGTTTAACCCAGCAAGAAATTGGCACTCAGCTACAGCATATTTTAACCCAAGAGCAATTGCCCTTTGAGCACGAAGCCCTAACTCTGCTCGCCAAAGCGGCCAATGGCAGCATGCGTGATGCTTTAAGCTTGACCGATCAGGCCATTGCTTTCGGTGGCGGCACTGTGATGCTTAATCAAGTGCAATCTATGCTGGGCAGCATCGATGAGCAGCATGTGCTGCGCTTACTTAAAGCCTTAACCGATGCCGATATTAGCGTATTGATGCAAAGCTGCGCCCAGGTGCTCGCCTATGGCGCGGACGCCCAAGAAGTGCTGCGTAGTTTACTGGAATTACTGCATCAGATTACCCTGACACAATTTGCGCCAGCCGCCGCGCAGCAATCCCTTTATAGTGCTCAAATTCAGGCCTTTGCCGAGCAGTTAGCGCCTGAACAAGTGCAGCTGTATTACCAAATTTTACTGACTGGCCGTAAAGACTTACCCCATGCGCCGGATCCTAAATCGGGCCTCGAAATGGCGCTGCTGCGAGCGGTGGCATTTGTTCCCGAAAAGCCAGTAAAACGTTGGCAAGTCGAAGACCCAGCTAAGGTAAGTTTGCCTTCTCAGCAGCTAATGTCTGCTTCGCCCGCATCAAATATGCCCGCAGTAGAACAGACGGTTAATCAGGCTGTGGCTGAAAAAAAAACTTCGCTAACTTCCGCCGTTGATTCCCTAGCTTTGCCACAAGTTGCAGCAACGTCTGCGCTTGCTACGACTTCACTCGTCGAAGCATCGCAACAAACTTTATCCGATGAGGATGTTTTAGCTGTCGATGAGGATGCGGTTGATGAAGCGTTAGCACTCAATGCCGCATTGATTGCCGAGCAGCAAGTGATTTTAAGTCAAGCTCAAAGTCAGGGCTTTGGCGCAAATGTGGATGTTGTATCGAATACTGAGACAGAAGTAAGTGCTGTTTCTATGCCTGCATCAAATACTGATGCTGAGCATAATCAAGCCGCGGTTGTTGATACCGCTAGTGTAAACCTTAAGCCTTACGCCAACCAGTTAACAGAACCTACAGTGGCATTATCTAATGAAAATGATGTCGAGGAAGAGACTCAAACGAGTGTTAACGAAAGTGTAGATAAGTTAACGCCTGATGCTTATTCAGCTGAGTCTTACGGGCAATACAATTATGCCGCCGCGCCGCTGGATGCTTATCAAGATGATTATGCGCAATTTATATCTGAGGAGCAGGGCGCATTCTCTGGTATGGAAGATAATTCGTTAAATCGCGACAGTGCTCAGTCTATTGATCATACTCATGTTGTGCATGAGTCCAATGTTCATGGACATGCCGCTCAAGCGTATGCGACACCAGCACAAAAGTCGCAGTCTATTGCCGAAAGCTCTGCTTCAACAAGCCCTCTGGCTTCAACAACTCCTCCGGTTTCAACTACAGTATCCCTCGATGATGACGATATTTTATCGGCGGTATTAGCGGCGCGCGACTCATTACTATCCGATCTCGATGCGCTCAGCACCAAGGAAGGTGATGGAAAAAAGTCGGCAGCGGAAGTTAAGCTTAAAACCCCGAGTCAGAATGGCCATACTGCGCCAGTCTCTCACGCGCCAACACATAAAACGCCTTCAGTTGATGCTTCTATCAAGCCGCAAGGGGTCAGTCACGCGTCCGATAACGACTTTGAGCTGCCCTTTGACGATGATTTCGAGGCCGAGCTCCATCTTGAGTCACAATCAAATGTTACGCCAACTCAGCCACTTGATCCGAACGATCGTCCGCCATGGGAAGAGGCGCCCGTCGCGGGGATGGATGATGCCAACGCATTGGCTGTAAGTTCTAACCTACAGACTGAAAACCCTGTTGTACTGCAAACAACAGTTGATGATTTAGGCGCTGCGACCGTCGCCGCTCAAACATCGCCAACGGATAACGAGGCGACACAGGTTGGGCAAGCGGCTGGACAACATATTGGACAAGAAGCTGCACAAGAGGCTGTACCAGAGAGCGAGCCAGCTGCGCAAAGCCATGAGATGAATACGGCGCCGCAGCCGCCTCAGACACTTACACCACAACTAACGCAGCAACAAATACAGCAACCGACTCAGCAACCCGCATTGGAGCAGGCACAACCCAGCGAGACAGTACAACCAACGTCATCCACTGCATTAGCGCTGGCGCAATCGATTACCGGTCATCCCTTAGACTTGCATTGGTATAAGCTTATGGCGAGCCTAGAGATTGGCGGCCGTGTGCGTCAGTTGGCGGTAAACTCGATTTGTCAGGTGCAGGCTAACCCCTTGCCGTTGCTGCTAAAACCCGACCAGAAACATTTGGCGGCGCCCGTGGCGATTGAGCAGTTAGAGCAAGCTCTGACGGCCGCATTGGGGAACCCGAGGCAGGTTGAGGTGGTCATAGGAACTGATCCCGCGCGGGAAACCCCCTTGGAAATGCGTAAACGTTTCCACCAAGAGTTACTGCAGCAGGCGCGCCAATCGCTAATGATGGACGATAATGTGCAATGGCTGATTAACCGTTTTGGCGCCGAGCTGGATCAGGATACCTTACTCTATCCGCAAGAGTTGCTAGCCCAGCGTAGTGGACTCATTCCCGCACTGCCTGAGCCCGAGTAATATTTCCTCTGTGCATATGCTGCGTGGAGTGGCAGAGTTTGTTAAAAACTCGCTATCAAGATCATAAGTTTAGCGATGGGATATCGGCATTGATTGCCAATCCCATTTATTTCAGTAAGATTAGCCAGCTTAAAAGCTTGCGACTAACCCTAATAGAAGAGAAATGACTATGTTTGGAAAAGGCGGTATGGGCAATCTGATGAAACAAGCCCAGATGATGCAAGAAAAAATGGCAAAAATGCAGGAAGAAATTGCCCGCATGGAAATGGTCGGTGAGTCAGGTGCTGGTCTGGTTAAAGTAACCATGACAGGCGCACACACAGTGCGTAAAGTCGAAATCGACCCAAGCTTGATGGAAGACGACAAAGAAATGCTGGAAGATTTGATCGCGGCAGCCTGTAACGATGCAGCACGTCGCATCGAAGAGAATCAAAAAGCTAAAATGGCCGAAGTGACTGGCGGTATGCAATTACCACCAGGCATGAAAATGCCATTTTAATTGAGATAGACAATGAAATTTAGTCCACTGCTAGACGAGTTAATTCAGTCCCTACGTTGTTTACCAGGGGTTGGGCCTAAATCGGCGCAACGTATGGCGTTTCAATTACTTGAGCGAGACAGGAAAGCGGGGCTTAAATTAGCCGCAGCCCTGTCGAGTGCCATGAGTGATATCGGTCATTGTCAGTCTTGCCGAACCTACACTGAAGAAACGTTATGTCCGATTTGTGCTAGTCATAAGCGCGGCTCGTCTTCGACAATTTGTGTGGTCGAAACGCCAGCCGATGTGTTAGCCATTGAAGCAGGTGGACATTTTTCGGGTCGCTATTTTGTTTTGCTGGGCCATTTATCCCCCCTCGATGGTGTGGGGCCTGAAGAGTTAGGCTTGGCGCTATTAGAGCGTCACTTAGCCTCTGGCGATGTTGCTGAGCTGATTTTAGCGACCAATCCAACGGTTGAAGGTGAGGCTACAGCCCACTTTATCGCCGATATGGCAAGGCGCCACAAGGTGCTGATCAGCCGCATTGCCCACGGCGTGCCCGTGGGTGGCGAACTGGAATATGTCGACAGCACCACCTTAGCGCTGTCCTTCAATGGGCGTATCCCGCTGTAGCCTGTGATGGCCTAAAGAGTAAACCCGCTGGCCCAGTGCTCGCGGGTTTTTATTTTATGGCTGTATTTGTTTAGCGAACACGCCCTCGCGTGTCTAGGTCTAACATTCCTTTCTTCATTCTGACATAGGGATAGCGTAATTTCGGTTTGATACAGCCTTATTTTTCGCCATTTGATCTGTGATTTTATCTCCCCCCTTGAAAAGTGGATTTGCAGCCCCATTTTATAAAGCACTGAGCGTTTGCTTTAACCAAATTACGTAACAAATAAGGAAAATTTCATGTCACAACAAGAAACTCATGGTTTTCAAACTGAAGTCAAACAGCTGTTGCATTTGATGATCCATTCTTTGTATTCCAACAAAGAAATTTTCTTGCGTGAACTGGTCTCTAACGCTGCGGATGCGGCCGATAAGCTGCGTTACCTTGCGTTGACCAACGACGCGTTATATGAAGGAGACGGTGAGCTACGTGTGCGTATCAGCGCAGACAAAGAAAAAGGCACAGTGACCATCGAAGACAACGGCGTGGGTATGACCCGCGATGGCGTGATTGAGCATTTAGGCACGATCGCCAAATCGGGCACCGCTGAATTCTTTAAAAACCTCTCTGGCGAAGCCTCAAAGGATTCGCAGCTAATCGGTCAATTCGGTGTGGGCTTTTATTCCGCCTTTATCGTAGCGAAAAAAGTCACCGTTCGTACCCGCGCGGCAGGTCATAAGGCCGATGAAGCCGTATTGTGGGAATCCGAAGGTGAGGGTAGCTTCACCGTTGAAACTATCACCAAGGCGAGCCGTGGTACTGAGATCACCCTGCACCTGCGTGATGAAGAGAAAGAGTTTGCCGATGAGTGGCGCCTACGCTCCATCATCACTAAATACTCAGACCATATTTCAATCCCAGTAGAAATGTGGCAGGAAGGCACCCCTGAGCGCGATGGCCCAGACGGTGAAAAAATTCCTGCAACCGAAGGCTATTGGAAGGTCATGAACAAGGCGACTGCGCTGTGGATGCGTAATAAGTCTGAGATCACTGACGAAGAATACCAAGAATTTTATAAGCATATTTCCCACGACTACACAGACGCTCTGCTGTGGAGTCATAACCGCGTTGAAGGTAAACAGGAATACACTAACCTGTTGTATATCCCTTCAAAAGCGCCGTGGGATCTGTGGAACCGCGACCGTAAGCACGGCCTGAAACTCTTTGTTCAGCGCGTGTTTATTATGGATGACGCTGAGCAGTTTATGCCATCTTACCTGCGCTTTGTGCAGGGTTTGATTGACTCAAACGATCTGCCGCTGAACGTGTCTCGCGAGATTTTGCAGGACAACCACATCACCAAAGCGATGCGCACCGGTATCACTAAGCGTGTGCTGGGTATGTTGGAAAAACTGGCAAAAGACGATGCGGAAAAATACCAAAAATTCTGGGCCGAATTTGGTCAAGTGTTGAAGGAAGGTCCAGCGGAAGACTTTGCAAACCGTGAGCGTATTGCAGGCTTACTGCGTTTTGCGTCTACCCATACTGGCAGCGCGGCACCAACTGTGTCACTCGATGACTACATCAGTCGCATGAAGGAAGGCCAAACCAAGATTTACTATATCGTTGCCGACAGCCACGAAGCCGCGGCCAACAGCCCACACTTAGAACTGCTGCGTAAGAAAGGCATCGAAGTGTTGCTGATGTCAGAACGTATCGATGAGTGGTTAATCAACCACTTAACGGAGTACAAAGAAAAACAATTGCACTCAGTCACCCGTGGCGAGCTGGAATTAGGTGAGCTGGAAGATGCGGCCGAGAAGGAAGCGCAGGAGAAACTCGCTGAAGAGTCTGCACCACTGATTGAACGCATCAAAGCGGCATTAGGCGCTAGCGTGGCCGATGTAAAAGTCACTTCACGCTTAACCGATACCCCAGCCTGTGTGGTCACGGGTGAAGGTGAAATGTCGACGCAAATGATCAAACTGATGCAGGCTGCCGGCCAGCCAGTGCCAGAGGTCAAGCCGACGTTTGAGATCAACCCTGCGCATCCATTAGTGTCGCGCCTTAATGATCTTCAGGATGAAGCCGCCTTTGCCGATTGGTCGAATCTGTTATTGCAACAGGCGCAATTGTCGGAGAAGGGCAGCCTAGCAGACCCATCGGCCTTTATTAAGCTGATGAACCAAATGTTATTGGCAAGTCTGAAGTAACACATTCGGGGCACTTGGGTTAAGACACAAGTGCCCCGATTCACTTTTAGGCACCAAGAGTCGCATTACCCTAGGGCATTTCCCCGTAGAGGTGCCAGTTTGGGAGTAAGGAAAACCATGGACAATATCCTCGATCTAACGAAAGACAATATTCAGCAAGTGGTTGATGCTTCAATGCAGCAACTGGTGGTGATGGTGTTTTGGGCCCAGCCACAGCCGCAGAGTGTTGCCATGGTGCAAACACTCGAGCAACTTGCCACCCAGCATGCTGGCCGTTTTGTGCTGGCGAAAGTGAACTGTGAAACTGAGCTGGAAATCGCGAACTATTTCCGCATTCAAGCACTGCCGACCACTTTAGTGCTCGATAAGGGCCAACCAATCGATGGCTTTGCGGGCATGCAGGAGGCGGCGCAGGTGAGCGCTATGCTGGAGAAACACTTGCCACCCTTATGGCAATTGCAGCTTGAGCAAGCCAAAGCCCTGTTAGCCTTAAGCCAAGTATCGGCGGAGGATTTAACCACTGCGGCCGTGTTGCTGAAAGACGCCTATAGCGCCTCAAATCATGCTGCTGAGGTGAGTTTGGTGCTCGCCGATGTGTATTTGATGCAGGGTGAACTGACTCAAGCGCAGACTTTACTCGAACAGATTGGCCTTGCCGATCAAGACAGTTATTACCAGAGCTTAAAGGCGAAATTAACCCTTGCCTTGGATGCGGCAGACACACCTGAAATTCGTGATTTACAGCAGAAGTTCGAGCATAATCCGCAGGATTTAGTGTTATTACTCGAACTTTGTAAAGCCTTGCATTCAGCTCACCGCGATGAAGAAGCACTTGCGCATTTATACGGTGTGTTATCTAAAGACTTGAATGCCGAAAATGGCAAAGTAAAACAAGTCTTTATGGAGATTTTAACAGCCCTTGGTCAAGGTAATAGTCTTGCTAACCAGTACCGTCGCAAGCTGTATACCTTGCTCTACTAAGGATAAAATTTGCCACAAAACTGCGATTTATTTGCGGTTTCTGAGGCTAAAGTCGAAGCTAAAAGCCTTCTCAATGGCGGTCAGATGTGCGAAGATCGCCGCCCTAAGAAGAATATCAATGCGAAAAAGAGGACTCTTGAGATGCGCATTATCCTATTGGGCGCCCCAGGTGCCGGTAAAGGTACCCAGGCCCAGTTCATTATGGAACAGTATGGTATCCCACAAATTTCTACTGGCGATATGTTACGTGCTGCTGTTAAAGCCGGTACTCCGCTGGGTTTAGAAGCGAAGAAAGTGATGGATGCAGGCCAACTGGTTTCTGATGATCTGATCATTGGACTGGTTAAAGAGCGTATCGCACAGGACGACTGTGCTAAAGGTTTCCTGTTAGACGGTTTTCCACGCACTATCCCGCAAGCGGATGCGATGGCGGCAAACGGTATCAGCATTGATCACGTGATTGAAATCGATGTGCCAGACGAAGAAATCGTTAAGCGTATGAGCGGCCGTCGCGTTCACCCAGGTTCTGGCCGTGTTTACCACGTGGTATTCAATCCGCCTAAAGTGGAAGGCAAAGACGATGTGACTGGCGAAGACTTAGCGATTCGTCCAGATGACGAAGAAGCCACAGTGCGTAAGCGTTTAGGCATTTACCACGAACAAACTAAGCCATTGGTTGAATACTATGGCAAAGTGGCTGCGGCGGGTCACACTCAATACCATAAATTTGATGGTACTCAGTCGGTTGCGGCTGTGAGTGAACAGTTAGCCAGCGTGCTGAAATAAGCATCATTCGCTAAATTCGAGAACAAGTTCTCATATTAAGAAAAAGCCTGCTATTGCAGGCTTTTTTTATTGGCAACTGAATGTTAGCCTGCCGAGGTATTAGGCTGATAAAAGGTAACACATTGACTTCTCCCTCTCCTGCGTTTGGCGTGTTATTGGTCAATCTCGGCACGCCCGATGAACCCACTCCCAAAGCGGTTAAGCGATTCCTCAAACAGTTTTTAAGTGATCCTCGGGTCGTCGATTTGTCCCCTTGGCTGTGGCAGCCGATTTTGCAGGGGATAATCCTTAATACCCGACCCGCCAAGGTGGCCAAATTATATCAGAGTGTGTGGACAGAGCAGGGCTCGCCGCTGATGGTGATAAGTGAGCAGCAGGCACAAAAGTTAGCCACGGATCTGAGTGCGACCTTTAATCAAACTATTCCCGTTGAACTCGGCATGAGCTATGGCAATCCTTCGATTGATAGCGGCTTTGCCAAACTCAAAGCCCAAGGCGCCGAGCGTATCGTCGTACTGCCGCTGTATCCGCAATATTCCTGCTCAACTGTCGCTAGTGTGTTCGATGCGGTGGCGCAGTATTTTGCTAAAGTGCGCGATATTCCTGAGCTGCGCTTTAGCAAACAGTATTTTGATCATGAAGCCTATATCGCGGCGCTGGCACATTCAGTGAAACGCCATTGGAAAACCCATGGCCAGGCCGACAAGTTGATTTTATCCTTCCACGGTATTCCGCTGCGGTATGCCACTGAAGGCGATCCCTATCCTGAGCAGTGTCGCACTACGGCCAAGTTACTGGCACAGGCTCTGGGATTAACCGATGGACAATGGCAGGTGTGTTTCCAATCCCGCTTCGGCAAAGAAGAGTGGTTAACCCCTTATGCTGATGAACTGCTGGCCGATTTACCCCGCCAAGGCGTGAAAAGCGTCGATGTCATTTGCCCAGCCTTTGCCACTGATTGCCTCGAAACCTTAGAGGAAATTTCGATTGGTGGTAAAGAGACTTTCCTGCATGCGGGTGGTGAGGCCTATCATTTTATTCCCTGTTTAAATGATGATGAGCTCCATATCGAGCTGCTCAGGCAATTGGTACAAGAACAAGCTCAACCTTGGATACGCGCAGAGTGACGGTAAATTTCTCCCGTTGAAACCTAAACACGGCCTAGTTTCATGCTGATTTTATGATAGAATCTGCGCCCTTTGTGGCTCGGGAGTGGATTTTTTATCTCTCTAGCCTAGACTCATTATTTTTAGGACACAATGAGCCAACGCTCGTTGTAATGCCCATTAGCATGGATGCCAGGAAAAGAGAGCCACTATGAAGTTTCCCGGTCAGCGCAAATCGAAACATTATTTTCCGGTCAAAACCCGTGACCCATTGCTTGAGCAATTAACGCAGCAACCTCAACCTTTTGCGACTTATATCAGCGGTATCGATCAAACCTTAGTGGATATCGAAGCCAAGGTAGAGGATGAGTTGCTCGGGCGTTATGGTTTACCCAAGGGTAATTCGACGCTTATCAATGATGAGCAAGCGCACGCCCTGTATACCGAGCTGAAACAAAACGGTTTGATCAGCGATGAGTTTGCGGGCGGCACTATTGGTAACACAGTGCACAATTATTCTATTTTGGCCGATGACCGCTCAGTGTTGTTTGGGGTGATGAGCCAAAATATCGAAGTCGGCAGTTACGCCTACCGTTATCTTTGCAACACCTCCTCTAAAGTAGACCTTAACTTCCTGCAACCCGTCGATGGCCCCATAGGTCGTTGTTTTACGCTGATTTCTGATTGCGGTGAGCGTACCTTTGCGATCAGTAAAGGGGCGATGGATAAGTTAACCCCAGAATACATTGATAAAGACGTAGTACAGGGCAGCTCTGCCTTGGTATTAACCGCCTATTTAATGCGTGCCAGCGGCGGTGACAGGATCACCGATGCGGCCATGTGCGCGATTGAATATGCCAAAGCAGCCGAAGTCCCTGTGGTATTGACCTTAGGCACACGCTTTTTGATTGAAGAAGATCCGGTTTGGTGGCAAAACTTTATCCAAGAGCATGTGACCATTTTGGCGATGAACGAAGATGAAGGTGAGGCCTTAACTGGGTTTCGCGATCCGCTGCTTGCCAGCGAAAGAGCCCTCGAGTGGTGCGATATGGTGTTAACCACCGCTGGCCCAATCGGACTTTATACCGCAGGTTATACCGATGATGCCGAAAAGCGCGAGACCACTCATACGCTGCTGCCAGGTGCTATCCCTGAATTTAACCGTTATGAGTTCTCACGTCCTAAGCTCAAGAGTGACTGTGAAAATCCGATTAAAGTCTATGCCCATATTTCCCCTTACATGGGTGGACCGGAGAAAATAGGCAATACCAATGGTGCGGGTGATGGCGCGTTGTCGGCGTTATTGCACGACTTGGCGGCCAATACCTTCCATAAGACCAACGTGCCAGGCTCAAGTAAGCATAAGCGTGATGGCTTATGTTATTCATCCTTCTCACAAATTTGTAAGTACGCTAACCGCGTGGCCTATGAGGTATTAGCGCAGCACAGTCCGCGTTTGTCCCGTGGGTTACCCGAGCGTGAAGACAGCTTAGAAGAATCCTACTGGGAAAGATAAACCAGAATAGGTTTCAGTTAATAAGGGCAATAGCGGCAAACCGTTATTGCCCTTGTTGTTTTTAGGCGCAAATAAATGATAACGTTAGGCGGTTTACTGCTCCCAATAACAGCGAATATTTAAGGTGGAATTTTCGGTGAAAGCGCAGATCTTAAGAGAAATGAAGGTACTCAAGGCGATTGAGCCTGAGTTTGAAGTGCAGCGCCGCGTGGCGTTTATTAAAACCAAGCTCAAAGAGGCCCGCAGTAAGGCGTTGGTATTAGGGATCAGCGGTGGCGTGGATTCATCGACGGCGGGGCGTTTATGCCAGTTGGCCGTTGATAGCCTCAATAGTGAACATCCCGAGGGCGGTTATCAGTTTATTGCGGTGCGTTTACCCTATCAAATCCAAAAAGATGAGCATGAAGCTCAGCAAGCGTGCCAATTTATTCAGCCATCCAAATTAGTCACAGTAAATGTGCATCAAGGTGTTGATGGCGTGCATCAAGCCACCTTAAGTGCGTTTGTTGAGGCGGGACTGAGTATGCCGGATGAGGCGAAAGTGGATTTTGTGAAGGGCAATGTTAAAGCGCGGATGCGCATGATTGCCCAGTATGAGTTAGCGGGATTAGTCGGCGGCTTAGTGGTGGGGACTGATCATAGCGCCGAAAACATTACCGGTTTTTATACCAAATGGGGCGATGGTGCCTGCGATCTCGCGCCTTTATTTGGCCTCAATAAACGCCAAGTGCGCCAATTAGCGGCCTATCTCGGTGCTCCTGAGTCATTAGTTTACAAAGCGCCAACGGCGGATTTAGAGGACAACAAACCGCTACTCGAAGATGAAGTCGCGCTCGGGCTGACCTATGAGCAAATTGATGATTTCCTCGAAGGGAAGGTCGTTGATAAGGCTGTGGAAGAGAAGCTTATCAATATCTATAAGGCCACCCAACATAAGCGCCAGCCCATTCCAACCATCTACGACTGATTTTTATCACTAACCTTGGCATAGGCAATGCTATCTAAGTTTTCTTTTAAAGCACTCGGCTTATCTGGGTGCTTTTTTATGAAATTTTATCAAGCAGATACGTTTCGTAGATGCGAGCGTGTAAGTGCAATCAGGGCATTAGAGTATTGGCGGTAATCTAAGTAGGGCGTAAGCAGCACTGATATCGAGTGGGAAGATTGAGTCTGCATTATTGTCGTGATGTCTTGCAGTTTACCTTGGGAGGCTTGCATCAATTGCAGTACTGTTTGCTGGTTGGCGCTTTGCTGAGGGCCTGTGGCGATATAACTCTCGATAGCAATTCCTAATGCCGTCGCGGCAGCTTGCCCACACACAATGTGAATGCTGGCATGGGGCGATAGGGCACTTGCACCTATCAAGAGCATTTGGTGTTTTTTGAGTAATAAGTTGTCGCGATAGTGGCGCCAATCCTCACTTGGGGCGCAAATTTTGGCCATAATGGTGAAGATCTTACGCCAGTGGTTACCGTTTAAGGCGATGAGTTCTGCTATCGCGTTATCCTGCTCCCAATGCCAATATTCAGGCATGAGTGGGGGATTCGGGAGATAAAACGCATAGGACGCTGTGGCTGGACCAATATGCATAATAAGTAAAATTTGCGAATATCGAATAAAAGTAGAGCGGATATTAACCTAAATAGGGTAAACCGCCGAAACTAAAATGCCATCAAAACAAATCTTAAATATGAATATTGAGGTTTATTTTTATCTAACCGTATAATCTGCATGCGTATTTTATCGGAACCATGGGGCAGTAATGAAAGCCATTATCATAGGCTCAACTAAACATTTATTTTTCGCTGCCTTTTATGGCTGTTTAGGGATTGCTGTTGCCTTATTAGTGACTGGAATCTATTTTCTCAATGCTAAACCCGATCTGTCCCTCTGGCACACGACTGAGTTAAAACACGAATTCCACTACAACACTAAACTTGATAACTTTCGTGATTACATTACCTTAGAAGATAAGCTCTTTGCCGAGGTTGATAACAAAGTACTCAAAAAAGTGTCGGCGGCAGATGCATCGCCCGTCAATCGTTATGTTAAAAACAGCCTTGCCGATCCCGCGAGATGGCCACAAAACTGGAATCGCAGTTTTGAATGGCCTAAAGCCAATGCGCCTTTTGGCGTATTGTTGCTCCATGGTATGTCAGATTCACCCTATGCCATGTCGAACGTGGCAGCACATTTTAAAGGCAAAGCCCATGTACTGGGATTAAGACTCCCAGGCCATGGCACCATTCCTAGTGGTTTGACGAGCCTGTACTGGCAAGACTTAGCCGCCGCAGTTAATTTAGTAACGGCGCACATGAAACAAGAGCTTAAAGGTAAGCCGTTATTTGTTATTGGCTTTTCAACGGGCGCCGCAGTGGCACTTAACCATGAACTTGAACTGATTAATCAAGATAAAGCGCCCGATTATGCAGGGATGATTTTTATGTCGCCAGCTATTGGGCTTGCTCCAATTGCGGCCGCGGCTCGCTGGCAAAGTTGGATAGGTCGCCTGCTCGACTTAGATAAGTTGCAATGGAATAGTATTCAGATGGAATACGATCCCTTCAAGTACATGTCTTTTGCCGTCAATGCCGGGGATGTCGTCTACCAATTGGCGTTACGTAACCAGAGTTTGTTAAGCGGATTAACGCCTTTGCAGCGTGAACAAATCCCATCGATTTTAAGCTTTCAATCTGTTGCCGATGCAACGGTATCTAGCGCAGCTGTTGTGAGTTTGTTGTATCAAACACTACCGCAAAAGGGCCATGAATTAGTGCTATTTGATATGAATCGTACCGTTATCAACAGTAAGTTAATGACTAATGATCCACTACCCGCCTTGTTACCTATATCCACAGACAACATTCATTACCGTGGCACGCTGATTGAAAATATCAATAGCGAAACGACTCAGGTTCAAGCTCGTGAATTTGGATTGAGGCCACAGGATGAGTCGTTACCTCAGATTGAACACCTCCCGCTTTATTGGCCGGCGGGCGTGTATTCACTCTCCCATGTTGCGTTACCTTTTGCTGAAAATGATGGTCTATATGGCATGTCAAGCAATGAGAAGCTAACCCGCATACAAATAGGCGCTGCCGCTTCCCGTGGTGAGCGAGGCGTTTATAGTGTGCCTGCTTCAGAAATGTTACGTCAAAAATGGAACCCCTTTTTCCCCTATATGATGGACCGAATTGAACAATATCGAAGTGCACATATGCCGAATGAGGCACACTGAAAAGTATAATAGTTTGAAAATGTAGTCATTCAGGCCAGAAACTAAGCAGTTGATCAAACAGACTTCACTAAGCACTTGCGTTGATTGAATCCAATTGCTAAAGTCTGCGTCACTTAAGGTGAACCCCACTCGATAGCATCTTAAGTAATAAGTACTTAAGCTGATGTCATACAGTTCTATTAAGTACAATATTTCGGTATGTAGCGCAGCCCGGTAGCGCACTGTCATGGGGTGTCAGGGGTCGGAGGTTCGAATCCTCTCATACCGACCAAATTCATAAACAATAAAGCCTGCAATCTTAATCAGTTGCGGGCTTTTTTGTGTCTGCTTGTTTTTGCAAGGGTAGACTAACGGGGGACTAACGGAATTCAAAAATTCTTTTTCCTATTAGAGCTTTGCCTTAGTTTTATTAATGGCTGAATTTAATCTCAGCGTGTGGAACTTCGGTCCATTGCAGGTGATCCCGCACATAGATTTTGGTGGACTTGGCATCGGTGTGAGCCATCCGACCTTGAGGGTCAACACCCATATCTGAAAACAGTCTGGCAGATAGCGCGCGGATCTCATGGAAGGTTGGGCGCTGGCTCATTTCTAAATGGTCGCACAGACCTAACTCATCCCTTAATGCCGAAAAGGCTCTGCTAAGGTAATTAGGATCAAGCTGATAGCGGTGGTCTGTGGCCACACTTTGTTTATTCTGTTTGTCTGGTCGGCGATGAACCACATAAGGGCAAAGGAAACCGTCGCGACTCTTATCGATAATGGGGGATTACCATTAGCGAGACGGCCGCCCCATGGCCGCTCTTTGGCATCCATGCCATCGCGGCATATGTGAATCCATTCACATCAGACAGGACGGCCCTGCATCCATGGATGGACTTGAACAACATCCGTGTTTAACGGCCAGTTCGCCATCTGATAGGCAGGATGCCTGAATGTTGTGCAATGCAGGGACGCATGAGAACTACCATGGCTCTCGTTCATAAGCTTAGAAACCTTAGGTTTCTATTCACCGCGTCGTAGAGCAAATACCATGGCTCACCATAAGCCAATACTTGCAAAGCTGTTTTAATTTTTAAGAAGTTATCAACCACTCAGCTTTATTGTCATCCCAAAACCACCGCCTCTGGCGGTGGTGATTGTCCCTTAAGGCTATAGCCTGAATAACGCCCATGTTAAAAGAGACCTTCTTATTCACCACAAGTAAGAGGAAACGAGAAACATGGGCGATTACAGAAGTTCATCACATGTTTACTGGCGTTGTAAATATCATATCGTTTGGACGCCTAAGTACAGATTCAAAATTCTAAAAGGTAACCTTGGTAAAGAGCTCTACAGGTCGATTTATATTCTATGCAATATGAAAAGTTGTGAGGACTTAGAATTAAACGTCCAGATAGATCATGCGCATCTAGTCGTGATAATTCCCCCAAAGTTATCAGTATCCACATTAATGGGGATATTGAAGGGTAGGAGCGCAATAAGGCTTTTTAACAAATTCCCTCATGTTCGCAAGAAGTTATGGGGAAATAGCTTTTGGGCGAGGGGTTATTTTGTTGATACGGTAGGCGTAAATGAGGAAATCATAAGACGCTATGTTCGCCATCAAGATAAGCAAGATCTAGAGCATGATGCTCAATTGTCGCTACAGATGAAGTAGGTGTAAGGAAATAGCCCCTTCCAAGGGCAAATCAAAGCCGCCTTCTAAGAAGGCGGATTCTTTACTTTAATCCTGTCAGTTATTCAACGCATTTCTGGCTTTGAGTATTTCTACTACTTAAAAATCATATTCTTACAAAATAGGGGAGTACGATAAGGGCGATGCCGATGGTGATAAGTAGCGCGAGATTGGTGACAAAATAAGGGTAAATCATCAGGGTGAGGCCGACGGTCAGAGGGATGGGGGCGGCTTGGCGTTTGCCGTAGGTGAAAAAGCCAAGACCAAAGAGGCCAAAGACTAAACTCCATAACAATATTGCTGGATTATCAAACACCTTGAGTTCCTCAGTGATTAGCTTTGGTAAGCACCGACCTGTTACTGTGCCATTTTGGTGAAACGATGAGCTAGTGCTGCGCCGCTGAATTGAGTCTACTGCTAAATATCCCTTGGCGTAATTAAGCTTTATTCATCTTATTCGTTGCGTGAATACGCTATTTTAGAGCGCTGATTTATTTACATTTTTAATACAGTGAGGATTCAGGTTATAGCTCATATAACTCTAGGGGTAAGCCGTCGGGATCGCTAAAAAAGGTGATCTTTTTGCCTGTATGTTCGTCAATGCGCACAGGCTCGACGGCGATATGATGGTCTGTAAGATGCTCGATGGCCGCTTCAATCGATGCGACGCGAAAGGCGAGATGCCTAAGACCGCAGGCTTCGGGGTAGCTGGGACGCTTGGGAGGATTGTCGAAGGAAAACAACTCGATTTGACTCTTATCCGGTAGTTGTAAATCGAGTTTGTAAGACTTGCGCGCCTCACGATAATGCTCTGCAAGCACGCTAAGGCCAAGAATAGTCACATAAAAATGTTTGGACTTTTGATAGTCACTGCAAATAATCGCTGCATGGTGAATGCCGAGTAACATGGCTTGCCTCTGTACTGTTTAACTGATGTTTAGGCTAGTGTGTTTTAAAAAAGCCAGAGTCACAACGGTGTGTGACTCTGGCGCTAACCTAAGATTTTTATCTTACTTCGCTAGCTGGCTAATGGGCGAGTTCAAATATCGCAGAGGACAGAGGGGCAAGTTGCAACTGAACTTGACCTTCACCTTGTTCGACGATTAACTGCGCCGTATGGTCTTCCAGTAAATCCTTAAGCGGATAGGTTGCATCGGTTAACTGCCATTGCGCAATCAGAGATTGGGGCAGTTTAAGTGAAAATAACTTGGCTTGGGTTTGACTAAAGTTACTGACAATAATCAGCTTTTGGCCTTTGCTATCGGCGGAATTAGCCTCAAAGCGGACAAAAGCGAAGGTTGCGTCATCATAACCCGTTGCGCTGCCATTGATTGCCTTATTGTTGGCCTTATTGCTAGCCTTTGCAGCCGATACCGTGCTGCGGTTAGTTTCATCCAGCGAGTAATATTGTCCTAAGAGCGCGGGCGCATTTTTCCCCGTGCTGAGGTTCAATAGTTTTTGATAGTAGGTGCGCAGCGCGGCTTCTGTTGTTGTCGATTGGCCGCCATCAAATTTACCTTGATTCATCCAGCGCTGATGGGCGGGGACGCCTGCATAATCAAAAATACTGGTGCGCGAAGCATGGCCAAAGCCTAGGTTTTGCGTCGCCGCTTCTCCTACTTCTTGACCAAAATAAATTAAGGTGGGTGAGGTACTTAAGGTTGCTGACACCACCATGGCGGGCAGGGCGTAGCGGGGATCGACCGCATCCGTTGAGGCATTACCACTTAAGCTACCTAAAAAGGCGGCATTAGCGATGCGCTGCTCGTCGTGGTTTTCTAAAAAATGCAGCATGTGTGGGGCGATATCTTGCACTTTGGCCTGATCCGCGGCGATCTGCGCGGTACTTTTTTGCCCTGCCATAATGGCTTTGAGGGTGTCGTAAAGATCGACCTTGTCGTAGAGGTAATCCATTTTGCCGAGCTGAATATAGTCGCGATACAACGCGGGGTTATAGACCTCAGCTAAAATAAAGGCTTCGGGATGACTATGTTTTATATGACTATTTAAATAGCTCCAAAACTCGACGGGCACCATTTCGGCCATATCGTAACGAAATCCATCGACTCCCATCGCTAACCAATACTGGGCAATTTGATTGAACTTGATCCAAGAGTTAGGTAATTCACGGGTTCGTTGCTGCCAAAAAGCATAGTGCTGCTCGGCGCCGAGTGTGGCATAGCGTGGCGGCAGTGGGGGAAAATCATGGCTGCCATCGGGGCGGACACCGTAATTGATTTTAACGGTTTCATACCAGTCGTTCATATCCGGCTTGGCAAGGCGTGAGCCATTGCCCGTCGATTTGGCGGGGATCTCTTCAAATTGACCATCACTTAGGGGATGCGATTCGCCGCCTAACGGTTTGAGGCTCTCTGGTAAATCTGGCACTTGAAAGCCAGAGGATTGCTTTTTATCAGTCACATAGTAAAAGTTATTATGCTTTGCATATTCAAGGGTTTGGTTATCGTCTTCACCAAAATCGCGCACGCCCTCGGGCTTAGTGATGGAATGGTAATTACGCGCCACATGGTTAGGGACTATATCGATAATCACCTTTAAGCCTTGCTTGTGGGTGCGCTCGATAAGTGCCTGAAACTCCTGTAAACGCTTGGCGGGATCGACCGCTAAATCGGGGTTTACGTTGTAATAATCTTTAACCGCATAGGGCGAGCCGGCGCGACCTTTAACCACATCGGGATCATCGTGACCTACGCCAATCGCACTGTAATCGCCAATTAAGGCATGGTGTGGTACACCCGTATACCACACATGGGTAACGCCTAAGTCTTTGATACTTTTGAGCGCTGTGTCATCAATATCATTAAATTTACCCACACCGTTTTCGCTAATCGTGCCCCAAGGTTTATTGGTGGTGTTTTTATTGCCATAGAGTCGGGTAAAAATTTGATAAACAACGGGTTTAAACTTGTTTGCTTGCTCAGCATTATGATCGGCTGGCAGGATTTTACCTTCGTCGGCATTTAGATTGGCAGGCACAGTTTTAGCTGCCACTGCATCTAACGCCGTTACTTGAGTGCTGATTGCTGGTGTAGTCATGGTGCAAAAGGTGCTAATGCTGCTGAGTGCCAGTATGCTAAATCCCTGTTGCCAGCGATAAGCGCGACGTTTGCTGCTGTTAGATAATATAAAATTCAACCTAGGTTCCTTTACTGACTTGGCGGCCAAACTGTGGTTTGGCCGCGCTGTTAGCTAAGTTTGCTATTGAGTATGGGTTATTGATGATTGAGTTCAAGCAGCATAACGCCAGCATTGGGCAGAACAAGTGATTGATTCAGCTTGAACTTATCCTCCGAGAAGACAGAAATAGCAGAGCTATTGCCTGCCAATACCTTGTTAAATCGGATTAAATCGAGCGTTTGTGCTTGGTCATTCTTGTTGTAAATCACCATCACTTTATCTGCATCGGCTTGGTAGCAGGCATTGCCCGCGAGGGCATGTTTTGCAGCACACCGAAATTGCACATAAATGCCGTTTTGCGGCACAAAGTGCAGTAAATCGCCCGTTTGCAGCGCGGCTGAATGCTTACGGTAATTGAGTAGGGTGCGCACAAACGCAAGTGCTTGCTGCTGTTTTGCATTTAGCCCTTTACCGCTAAAACCGTTGACTTTGCTATTGGTAAAGCCACCCGGAAAATCACTACGCACTACACCGTCGTGGCGATCTTTGGTCGGGCTGGTCATCAATACTTCGGTACCGTAAAACAGCTGTGGAATGCGTTTGGCCGTTAACACATAGGTGAGGGCCATTTGATACAGCGGCAGGTTTTCTTTAAGCAGACTATAAATCCGATTTGTGTCGTGGTTACCTTCAAAGAGGACTAACTGGCTTGGGTTCGCATATACCACATCGTTAGCTAACATCTCGTAAAGCTTGATAAAACCAGTATCCCAGCCTTCTGGCTCGTTCAGGCTTTCAAGCAGCTTTTCATAAAGTGGAAAATCCATCAGGCTCGGCAAATCTGAGGTATAGCCATCGGCATTGATTTTGCCTTTTTGCCAATAGGCGACGGTAATCGGATTGGCGGTCCATTCTTCGCCGACAATATTAAAATGTGGGTATTCTGCCATTATGGCCTTTGACCATTGGGCTAAAAAGGCTTTATCGGCGTAGGAGTAGGTGTCTTCGCGAATGCCCGAAAGCCCCGCGTATTCCACCCACCAAATGCTGTTTTGAATAAGATAAGTGGCAAGCTTTGGATTGCGTTGATTAAGATCGGGCATCGAATCAACAAACCAACCGTCGACAAAATCCCGTTTATCCTGCGTGTCGGCGTAGGGATCTTGCACTGTGGTGCGTCTATGACTGGTAAAACTCGGACTGGTAAAGCTCGGGCTGGTAGAACTGGCCGCAGGGGACGTTGTGGCGTTTTTTGCATCGGGATGCTGCGGGTAATTGAGCCAGTCACTGCTCGGTAAATCCTTTAGCCACCAATGGTTTGAGCCGATATGGTTAAGCACGACGTCTTTAATTACTCCAAGGCCATGTTGTTTGGCCTCAGTGACTAACCTTTGGTAATCCTGATTGCTGCCAAAACGCGGGTCGACCCGATAGAGATTGGTTATGGCGTAACCATGGTAGGAGTACTGGGCTTGGTTATTTTCAAGCAGTGGGTTGATCCACAGCTGAGTGACGCCCAGTTTGGCTAAGTAGTCTAAGTGCTGGCGAATACCTTCGATATCGCCGCCATGGCGACCATCGGAATTTTCTGGCGCCGCATGCTCGAGCATATCGGCTTGATTATCATTGCTTGGGTTGCCATTGGCGAATCGGTCTGGGGTGATAAGGTAAATCACATCTTTATTGCTAAAACCTTGGCGCTCTCGGCTGCCATCTGCCCGCGCAGCTAAAGTGTAGGGCAGTTGGAAGAGCTGCTTGTCGCCAGCGAGAATGCGGATGTCAAAGGTCTGCGGTTTGGCTTGGCGCAAGTCTAAATTGATAAACAAATAATGGGGATTATCCGTCTGCTCAATCCCTTCAAACACCACATCTTGGCCAGCTATCTCAACCTTAAGCTGCGTTACATCCGCGGGTAGGGCGCTGCTGTGTAGCATTAATTGCAACTTAGGATTATGCATGCCCGCCCACCAAGAGAGCGGCTCAAGATGCAAAGATGCTGTACTGCTGACGGGGCTATGGCTGGCCTGTGCTAGAGCATATAAGGGAGAAGAGGCGGTTAACACAAGGGCGAAGAGTAGACTGTGACGTATCATACTATGGGCCTTTTATCTGGTAGGTTTTAAGTGTGACTTTTGAAATGAATGTCGGCGTGTCATCTCACTTTTGTTATACATAAAAAATGAAAAGCCTGCTTCAGTGTGAAGCAGGCTTTTTTACTCTGTCTTACAGAGAGTAGGTTAAACCAAGGAAATATTGTCTACCGAAGTATTGAATCGTCCCGGTTTGATGTTCTTCACCAAAATAGGTTTTGCTTGGTTCATCAGTGAGGTTATTGATTTGGAATAGGAATTTAAGGCCGTTATCCAGCGCGTAAGAGGCCTGATAATCCACAACTGTTTCCGCATCGAAGAATGCCAATTGAGATTCAACAGCAACTTGTTCTGAAACATAGCCACTACGATATCTCATGCTGACTCGAGTATCAAAGCCATCCAGGGTGTAGAATAATGTGGTATTCAACACATCTTCTGAAAGTCCTGGCAATGGAATGGTCAGGTTTGAACCACTTAAGTCGGTGGTAAATTCTACTTCACTATCGGAGTAAGAGTAGCTACCCGTGAAGCCTAAGCCATCCAATGGTGATGTTAGGAAATCAAACACTTGGGTATAGCCTAACTCGATACCACGGATATAGCCGCCTTTATCGTTGTTGATGGCTGTTTGATATTGACCTTCATTTTTTACAACTGGGAATTCAACACCATTATCGATAATGGTATCGGGAACGATAAAGCCATTCGCTTCAAAATCATAGTGTTGAATGGTGAAATCGTTAATGAAAGATTTAATATCTTTATAGAACAAGGCCACAACAACCGCACCTTCAGACTCTTCAAAGTAGTGCTCGTAGGACAAGTCATATTGATCCGCATAGAAAGGATCTAATAACGGACTGGTGTTACCCCACGCATTGTACTTTTTATATCCAGCAGTGGAGGCATTATCGTACCAAGACCCCATACCAGACTTTAATTTGTTAATCGGAGGACGTGACATCACTGATGCCGCAGCAAAACGTAGTTGATCGTTTTCAGTCAGGTGGAAGGTTAAGTTTAGTGATGGCAGGTAATCGGTATAGGTTTGACCAACTTCATTGCGGATATAATCCGTGCTCACAACGCCCAGTTCATCGGTAATGGCTTCACCTAAACCATAACCTACTTGCTGTAAGCCGGTACTGCTTTGATCGGTATTAACAACACGAACACCTAGGTTACCAGTTACCTTAATATCAGCGATATCAAAGTCCAAGTTAGCTTGCACGTAGCCTGCCAATACATCTTCATTGACTGCGCCGCTTTGGATCATGGTCCAGTTATTTGACCAGTTAGCTGTTGGAGTAAAGGGTGATTGACCCGTTGCGGCTAACTGCGCATTGACCAACTCAATTGCTTTATTAAAGTCAATAGCGAGGAAACTTGGGTAACCTGAGAGTTCTCCTCCAAAATCAACCACTTTCGTCATATCGCTGTTGAGCGTTAGAACTGGTTGGTTATTTGGATTTGGATCATATTCAAAACCGTAGCCTGCTTGTGAGCGTTGAGCGTTAAACTCACGCTCAGCATAGCGCACACCAAAATCAACAGAAGACACAACGCCCATGTCTAAGGCATAGTTAAAGTCGAGTTTGTAGGCAACCAGATCGTTTTGCTGATTATAAGGCCACATTCCCACTTGTTTTAGACCCAGAGTGGTGGTGTCGGTATAGTCGTTACTAAAGCTGACATCAGCAGGGTTTAAGCCATTCAGTTGATACGTAACAGATTCTGCAGAGCGTACTTCATTACCAATATCATCGTACACTATGGCGCGGGTGCCGCCGTTAACGAATTCACCATCGGCTTTTGAATAGCTCACATCGGCTGCTACTGTCAGTGCGCCGCCGTTATTCCACTCAATGTTTAAAGAGCCAGAGGTGAGTTCTGAGTATTTAGAATCATTATCGTTAATTACGAAAATAGAAAAGTCGTCAGTACTATTGGTTCCTACAGAAACAGTACCACCTGTCATAGAACCATTTTCGACAACGGCATCACTGATGGTGCCATTTTTCAATGATTTAACGCGGAAACCACGGGCAAAGTTTTCTGAGGTAAATTTAGAGTGGAACAGATCACCTTTCAGGCTCAGATTATCGGTCGGTTGCCAATGAATCGCAGCCATATAGCCATCACGGGTATCGTCGCCGCCTTTTTGTTGTAGTTCAAAACCTTCGCTAATTGCTTCCTTGATACCGTCAGCGTTAACGTCTTTTTTATCATCATTAAAACGTAAACCAATGAACTGACTCGCAACGTAAGGCTGATACAGGTGGGCATAACCCACTGCAACCCCTAAGGTGTCTTCGAGGAATTTACCTTGATAAGCAAGGCTTAACCGATTGCCGTATTGCTCTGCATCAGAGATTTCATCAGCACGATCATTAAAACTGCCACGGGTGTTGATATTGAATGATTGGTCTTTGTCACTTTTAAGCGGGTCGGCGGTTTTTAATTCAACTGTACCAGCAACACCGCCTTCGATCAGCGAGGCTTTTGGGGATTTATAAACAGCCGCTTGACTGATTAATTCGGATGGATATTGGTCAAACTCAATGGCGCGTTTACCGCCAGTGGTGACTTGTTCATGACCATTTAGAGTAGCAAACACGAAATCGCCATCGAGACCACGGATGTTCAGACCACTGGCTTGACCGCCAGTACGAACGGCGGTGACGCCTGGTAAACGGGTTAACGCATCGGCGATAGATTGGTCGGGCAGAGCGCCGAGATCATCGGCAGAGATAGATTCAGCGACGGTATCGCCAAAACGTTTATCATTGAGCGATTTGATTACACTGGTTCTGAAGCCTTTAACTTGGATTACTTCAATTTCTGCATCTTTTTTAGCTTTTACATCTTTATCTGTTACCGCATCTGCTGCGTAGGAGTGCATACTGGCGCCTGCAGCAACAAGTGCTAAGGTCAGCAAGCTGGGTTTAAATCGCATCATTTCTATCTTCCCCTTGAAGTCGCTTTTAACCGCTTATGTAGAGCGTTTTATCGTTATTACCGCATTGTATTTACGGCATTTTTTGGTATTTCGGCGCTTAATTGACTGCATAAGTGCTGCGTTTATGACCAAAATGTTATGCAACGGTGAAGATACTACTCCCGGTAATCTTGACGTAACAATATTGTGCATACGTATTCAATAGGCTGAAGACAGGATCAAAGTCGGATTTTGTATAAAAAATGTATTAGCTAAATCATAAATCGATATGCGTAACTCTATGTTAATAAAAATTAAATTCTTACCCGATTGAAGCTTAGTATCTCTTGTCTCCTTTGCATACGTATGCAGGTGTATTGAACCTTATTTCCTTCTTCACGTATGCTCGCTGTCACAAATACAAGCCGTAGCGCCTTTACTCCGCAGTAACATTACTGTAACTGCCTGTTAGTGAGTTCTTGGGTTAGCTCGCTGAAGAATAAGGATAAAGGGGCATTATGAGTGAGTTAACCTGGTGGCGTGGCGCCGTAATTTATCAAGTCTATCCACGCAGCCTTTTAGATACCAATGGTGATGGCGTAGGCGATCTTCGCGGGATCATCACTAAGTTGGATTATATTGCCAGCCTGAATGTGGATGCCATTTGGATTTCACCCTTCTTCAAATCCCCCATGGCTGACTTTGGTTACGATATCAGTGATTATCGCGAGGTCGATCCCTTATTCGGTTCGATGCAGGATTTCGATGAGCTGATTGAAAAAGCCCATCAACGCGGTATTAAAGTCATTATCGACCAAGTGTTAAGCCATACCTCGGATCAACATGCGTGGTTTATCGAGAGTCGTGAGAACCGTACCAATCCTAAGGCCGATTGGTATGTGTGGGCGGATCCGAAGGAAGATGGTACCGCACCCAATAATTGGTTAGCGATCTTTGGTGGTTGCGCTTGGGAGTGGGAACCGCGCAGGCAACAATATTATCTGCACAACTTTTTGCGCAGCCAACCCGACATAAACTTCCACAATCCTGAAGTTCGTCAAGCCGTGTTAGATAATGTGGAGTTTTGGCTGAAGAAGGGTGTCGATGGTTTCCGCTTAGATGCCATTACCTTCTGTTATCACGATGAGCAGCTTCGTGATAATCCGGCAAAACCCAAGGATAAACGCCAAGGGCGGGGTTTTAGTGAAGATAATCCCTATGCCTATCAGTACCATTATTACAATAACGATCGCCCACAAACGATTCAGTTTATTGAAGAATTACGCCAACTTATCAATCGTTATCCAGGCGCTGTGACCTTAGGTGAAGTTTCTGCTGAAGACTCACTCGCTGTAATGGCTGCCTACACCAAGGGCGAAGATCGGTTACACATGGCTTACAGTTTTGAGTTGCTGACCGATGACTACAGTGCCACTTATATTCGCCAAACGGTAGAAGCGCTGGAAGGCAGTATTGGCGATGGCTGGCCCTGCTGGGCAATCGGTAACCATGATGTGCAGCGGGTAGCGAGCCGCTGGGGGCGCGGTAAGCAAATACCCGATATGGTGAAAATGCTTAATGCGATGCTTTGTTCGCTGCGTGGTAGTGTCTGTAGTTATCAAGGGGAAGAGCTTGGCTTAACCGAAGCACCAATTGAATTCCACGAGTTACAAGACCCTTTCGGCAAAACCTTCTGGCCGATGTTTAAGGGGCGAGATGGTTGCCGTACTCCCATGCCATGGGAGCAACATGCAGATTTTGCAGGCTTTAGCCAAGTAACCCCTTGGTTACCTGTGACAAGCGAGCATCGAGCTCTGGCTGTTGATGTACAAGAAGCTGACTCCGCATCTATGTTACATGGCTATCGTCAGTTCCTTGCATGGCGCAAAGGTTATCCTATTTTGATTGAAGGGGAGATTGAGTTTCTCGATGCGCCAGAGCCGTTATTAGTGTTTGTGCGCAAACTTGGGGAACAGAAGCTATTGGTTTGCTTCAACCTATTAGACACTGAGACTCAGTTGTCGCTAGCAGGGCTTAAGTTACAGCAAGAATTAACCGGACATGGTTTAAAAACCGCACTCTTACAGGGTGATAACTTGATATTTTCAGCCTATGCCAGCTTCTATGCACTATTGGTCTAGTTGGTTGTATAAGTTAGCGGTCTTCCTGCTATGGCCTCAAACAAGCAGTGACAACTCGATTGTTACTGCTTGTTGTTTTACGCAAACGCCTAAGGGACATACCCTTTAGATAATAAAAACATGATTAGAGAGCACAACTATGGCGTCATCTATTAACACCAGCAGCCACACGACCAGCGTCAGCGGATCAGATAATGGCAACTACCGTTTTGCGCTAGTATCACTGACTTCACTGTTTTTTATGTGGGGATTTATCACTTGTTTAAACGATATTCTGATCCCCCACCTAAAAGCTGTTTTTTCACTCAATTACACCCAAGCGATGTTGATCCAGTTTTGTTTCTTTGGGGCTTATTTCTTGGTGTCTATTCCCGCAGGTCAACTTGTTAAACGACTTGGCTACCAAAAAGGGATTGTCACAGGCTTAGTGATTGCCAGTATCGGCTGTGGCTTGTTTTACCCTGCCGCATCCCTTGCAACCTACGGTTTATTTCTCGGCGCACTTTTTGTGCTTGCCTCAGGCATCACCATTTTACAGGTGGCAGCCAACCCCTATGTCAACGCCCTTGGTAGCGCAGAAACTGCATCGAGTCGTTTAAACCTGACACAAGCTTTTAACTCACTTGGCACCACAGTTGCGCCGTTTTTTGGGTCTATTTTGATTTTATCGGTGGCGGCAACGGCGTCTTCTGAATTAGCGCAAGCCAATGCCGAGGCGGAAGTCGTTAAACTGCCTTACTTGTTACTCGCCGCAGCTCTTGCCGTACTTGCCATCATTTTTGCTAAGTTAGATTTGCCGGTGATCCGTGAACATACTGAAACAACTGGTGGGGTTCAAACCCATTTAGGTAAAACCAGCGCACTACAAAGCACGCATTTAGTGCTGGGCGCAGTGGGGATTTTTGTCTATGTGGGCGCTGAGGTTTCTATCGGTAGCTTCTTAGTCAACTTCCTTGGTGAATCACACATAGTCGGTATGCCAGAAGAACAAGCGGCCCATTACATCGCCTATTACTGGGGCGGCGCCATGGTCGGACGTTTTATCGGCTCGGCTGTGATGCAAAAAATCCCCGCAGGCACAGTGCTTGCCTTCAATGCCTTTATGGCGGCATTGTTAGTGTTGGTGGCCATGACAACCAGTGGTAGCATTGCCATGTGGGCGATTTTGGGCGTGGGATTATTTAACTCAATCATGTTTCCGACCATTTTCAGCTTAGCACTGCGAGATTTAGGTCCCCATACTTCTCAGGGCAGCGGTATCCTCTGTTTGGCCATTGTGGGCGGTGCGATTGTGCCATTATTGCAGGGCGTGTTAGCCGATAACTTAGGCATCCAACTGGCATTTATTCTGCCTGTGGTGTGCTATGGTTTTATTCTATTCTATGGTGCTCGGGGCTCTAAAATGTAAGAGCATTTGAGTGTTTTATGAAAGCGATCCCTGTGATCGCTTTTTTATTGGGCTTTTGCGGTGCTTAATAGCAACTGAGCATCTGTTTACTTGCGTATTCGTGCCTGACCTCCTATGATCCCTCGGTTTTATTACTCACGGTGACCTGTAAATGTTGAATTCTCCGCTTTCTGCCAGCTCGAATGAATTAGTGATCAATATCTTAGCTATGGTGCTAAGCGAAGGAAAACCCTTAGACCGGGCTTATTCTCAGCATTTTTCAGGATTAAAGTTAGTACCCGCCGAGCAGGCGCGGATCGCGACTGTAACGGGCGATATTCTACGCCGCTTAAATCTTTACTGTTTCTTAGCCGACATCAAGCCGGAAGAAATGGCGCGTTTAGGCTCAAAGCTACTTAATGTGTGGCACTTATTTCACGCGCTGGAACTGCCTAAAATGCAGTACTCACTGCCAGTGGATACTGATGATTTAGCCGCGCGTATTGAACAGGCTAAAACTAACCCTGTACTTTGGAACGGTTGCCCGGAATGGTTAGATACCATGGGACATGAGCAGTTGGGGGCTTCGTGGGAAAAAGAGCGCGCGGCCTTAAGCACGCCACCTAAACGTTTCCTGCGGGTTAATGGTTTAAAAGTCACCCGTGATGAATTAACGCAAAAATTAGCTGCCGAATTTGTCTCAACTCAAGCGGTCGAAAGCGTTGATTCTGCCCTTGAAGTGACATCGGATTCGGCACTGTTTCGTACTAATAGCTTTAAAGATGGCTTATTTGAGCAGCAAGATGCGGGCTCACAACGGGTAGCCGCTGCGCTGGATGCCAAACCGGGTATGCGAGTGATTGATGCCTGCGCTGGTGCTGGCGGAAAAACCTTGCATATTGCTGCACAAATGCAAGGTAAAGGGCGTTTGTTAGCGATGGATGTGGAGCAATGGAAACTCGACAATCTGAAAGAGCGCGCCCGTCGTAATGGTGCCCACAATATCGAAACACGGTTAATTGTCGGTTCTAAAACCATTAAACGCTTAAAACTTAGCGCAGATCGCGTCCTGCTCGATGTGCCCTGTTCTGGCCTTGGAGTATTAAAGCGTAATCCCGACGCCAAATGGCGTGATACCGCTGAACGTTTACCTGTGTTGATGGAACTGCAAAAGCATATTCTCAGCAGTTACAGTCGCATGGTGAAGGTCGGTGGCATTGTGGTGTACGCGACTTGCTCGATTTTCCCCTGCGAAAACCGCGGTCAAGTGGATGCCTTTTTAGCTGAAAATCCCAATTTCCGTTTACTCGAGGATGAAACGATCAGTCCAGCCGATACTGGTTTTGATGGTTTTTATCTCGCAAAGCTTGAACGCATTCAAGAATAAACCGCAGTATATTCGCCTAATTTCCTAGAGGGTTGACGCTTCGAGATTACATGAAGTTTGCCCTTGCTAGAGCATGCTCGCGAAATGCGCTGTGATGTATGGTTGTTCCTATGGGAGGTCGAGTGGTTTTAAAAGACTTTTAGTCTAGGGACTTGCAACCCAATTGCGGCAAAAATAATCCTTTAACGTCAATATTCCTTAGACTAAAGCAACCTCTGGTTACACATCGAAAGGTTGCTTTAGCTTGTTTATACTCCTAAAATTCACTTCTAATTTACAAAGGTTAATCACCTTAGTAATGTCGTTAACTTACACGCTAACTGACAAGGGTACTATGGACGAAGGAATGCAGGTTGTAGGTGCGGTTGGTAAGTTAAGTGCCCCGTTTAATCAAAACGTTAGCCTCGAGTGTTACAACGGTATTCTTTCAATGCTGCTCAATGGTGCGCCATTGGCAGAAATTCTCCATGCCTTAGTGTTAAAAATTGAAGATCAACGCCTTGGCACCCACGCCTCGGTCTTATTGCTCAGTGAGGACGGTAAAAGAGTGCTCATGGGGGCCGCGCCCCATTTACCTGATAGTTATAATCAAGCTATCCATGGCGTCGAAATTGGCCCTGAGGCCGGTTCCTGTGGTACCGCGGCCTATACGGGGGAAAGGGTGATTGTTGAGGATATCGAACATCATCCTTATTGGGCCTTGTATAAATCCTATGCACTTGTTCATGGATTAAGAGCTTGTTGGTCTGAACCTATTAAAGATTCTCAAGGTAAGGTGCTTGGCACCTTTGCAATGTATTACAAAGTCATTAAATCCCCAACGGCTGCGGATTTAACCTTAATCGCTGAGGCAGCAAGATTAGCGAGTTTAGCGATAGAACGTAGTCGATCGCTGGAGTTTCAGCGTCTTGCAGTGAAAATATTTGATCGTTTACCCCTAGCACTGGTGATCACCAATGAAAAGCATTCGGTACTTTATGCTAACGATGCTTTTAAACTGATGGTTTGGCCACAGCCTGACCCTATTTTAGATTTTAATCCTGAGCTGTTTTTCTCTCCCTCTGAGCCCCATGAAATTGCTTCCCTCTTTAACCATCTCTCTGAGGGGAAGATGTGGCAGGGTGAACTGGTCGGTCTACGGAATAATGGTGAAACCTTTTATCTCGATTTAACCGTAACGGTTTTTCGTGAACCCCATAGTACAGATAATGGGTTTGCGTGGTTATTTTCTGACGTCAGTGAGCGTAAAAAAGCGGCTCAGTTAATCAAATATCAAGCGAATAATGATTCCCTGACGGGACTTGCTAACCGTAATGCCCTGTTTAGACAAATCCAAGAGCTTATTTGTGCCGATAGCCTAACGCCTGGCTTTAGCTTTATGTTGATGGATTTGGATAACTTTAAACAAGTAAACGATACCTACGGTCACGACAAAGGCGATGTCCTCTTAGTGCAGATGGTGGAACAGGTTAAAACTTGTTTGAACGAGCAGGCGGTGTTTGCACGTTTAGGTGGTGATGAGTTCGCCATCCTACTGCCAGGGGTTGTGACTCAAAGAGAGTTGTCGCAACTCGCTGACAAGATCAATAAGCAAGTTTATCGACGTTATGAATTATCCCTCGATAAAGGCGTTTATAGCTCAGTGAGTATTGGTATTGCGCGATTCCCTGAAGATGCCCTCGATTTAGAGCAACTGTTAAACTGCGCTGACCAAGCGATGTATATCTCTAAGGCGAATGGCCGTAATAGATATCATTTTTTTACCGAGCAAATGCAACAAAATGCAGAGCGTATTGCTAATTTACACACGCTACTTAAGCAAGCATTAGAGCAAAAAGCTTTCGAGTTGTACTTTCAACCGATAGTCGATGCGACAACGGGGCTCATTGTGCGTGCCGAGGTGCTACTGCGCTGGCAGCATGAAGGACAGTTTATTTCCCCCGATGAGTTTATCCCCATTGCTGAAAACAGTGGTTTAATTGTCAATATTGGCCGTTGTGTACGCCAAGCGGTGATGCAAACCATTATTGAAATGCAAGCGCTCGGTTGGCCGATGAGTTTAGCGATTAACGTGTCGACCTTTGAATTTTGGTCTCATGAGTTGCAGGATGAGTTTTGTGATTCGTTCGCCGATATTATTGAAGGTTTAGGGATAGAGGATTTTCCCTATGAGTTGATCACCTTGGAGATCACCGAATCCCTGTTAATGAAAAAACATACTCATTTAATTCAAGTGCTTAATCAGTTACGCGGTCGAGGTATTAGCATTTCCCTCGATGATTTTGGCACGGGTTATTCTTCGTTGTCTTATTTAGCGAATTTCCCTATTGATCAAATTAAGATCGACAAGAGCTTTATTGACAGGCTCGCGGAAGGTGAGCGACATCTTGCCTTGATTGAAGCGATAGTACGCTTAAGTCATGCACTTAATCTGCGAGTCACGGCGGAAGGGGTTGAAACTCAAGAACAGCTTAAGGTAATGATGGATAACCATATTCAAGAAATTCAGGGTTATCTATTTTATAAACCCATGCCCAAGGCAGCGTTTTTTGAATTACTGGCGAAACAAGCGGCCATGTCGCCGCGTTGATCATCATCACTATGTATCATCTCAAACAATAAGAGCGCCATTGGCGCTCTTATTGTGACTAAACCTTTCTCAGATTAAGGTGGTTACTTTGCCGCTAACTGGCTGTTAATCACTAAACTTAAATATTGGGTGAAATCATGCCCATGATTTTGCAGCATCTTAGGGAACATCGAAATGGGCGTCGAACCAGGGAAGGTATTGATTTCGTTCAGCAGGATTTCATTGTCCGCGGTTAAGAAAAAGTCGATACGGGACAGGTGACGTAACTTCATGCCTTTAAAGGCTTTAATCGCATAGGCTCGGATCTGATCGCTGATTTCAGTCGGTACATTTTGCGCGACGACATCGGTTCGCGCCTTACTGTTTTTCGCGTACTTTTCATCGAAGGTGTAGAAGGTATTGCTATCGCAGATGATTTCACCGGGTAGGGTGGCGATCACTTCACCTTGATATTCGTAAACTGCGACTTCAAGTTCACGGGCTTTAATGGTTTTTTCAACAATCACGTAGGGCGCATAACCAAAGGCATCTTTGAGTACTTCGCTCACTTTGCTAGCCTCATCCACCTTATAGCAACCGACCGATGAGCCTTGAGACGCAGCCTTGACGAAAATTGACCCCCAATTTTCAAGTGCCGCTTGGGTTTGAGCAATGGCTTCATCATCGTATTGATTTAAAAAGATATAAGGTGTGTTGGGAATGCCTAAGGCGCTGAACCACATTTTGGCGGTGATCTTGTTAAAGCAGTTACTGCTCGCTTCGGATTCGCAACCAAAGTAGGGCAGTTGGATAAGATTAAAGTAAGACTGAATGTCGCCTGTCTCACCTGGGTAACCGTGAATGCAAGGGATCACATAATCAACGGGCCAAGGGGCTTTGCCCTCGTCACGAAAGCGGATCTCACGGTTATTGGTCAGCTCGCAGTTATCGCCTGCGGCGGTTTGGTATTGGCCAAATTTATCCAGTACCACACGTAGTACATTGAACTGTTCTGATTTTGCTAACGAGGTTTCAAAATAATTAGCCGACAGTAGGGAAATATCGTGTTCCGCACTTCCACCGCCGCACAGCAAAAGTAAATTGATCTTTGACATTATGATTCCTCGATTGAGCAAAATGCTGTTGAGTTGCTTCGTGCAACTACGCCACTAACATGCAACTGGGCTAAAAAATAACGACACTGTATTAGCCGCTGCCATCTTAGATTTCTTCGCCCCTAAAGCGCAAGGACTCTGGCTAAGCTGTTTGATTGAGTGATGAATTTTAGCGCAGTTTGACAGCAATAAAAAACGCGCTGTTAGCGCGTTTTAAGGACATCTTTCTAAGAAACGATATTAGAAGTTCGCGGTACGTGGTGCCCGTGGGAATGGGATCACGTCACGGATGTTCGATACGCCAGTGACGTAAGACACTAAACGCTCAAAGCCTAGACCAAAACCTGCGTGTGGCACTGTGCCATAACGACGAAGATCGCGGTACCACCAGTAATCCTCTTTGTTCAGATCCATTTCTTCTAAACGCATATCCAGCACGTCTAAACGTTCTTCACGTTGCGAACCACCGATGATTTCACCGATGCCTGGGGCTAACACGTCCATCGCTGCAACGGTTTTACCGTCTTCGTTGAGGCGCATGTAGAAGGCTTTGATATCTTTTGGATAGTTCTTCACAACCACTGGGGCTTTAAAGTGCTCTTCGGCCAGATAACGCTCGTGCTCAGAGGATAAGTCGATACCCCAAGACACTGGGAATTCGAACTCACGGCCACATTTTTGCAGAATATCTACTGCATCGGTGTAGTCCACTTGGGCGAAATCGCTAGAGACGAAGGATTGCAGACGCTCAATTACGGTTTTATCCACGTGTTGGGCGAAGAATTGCAAATCGTCCATACGCTCAGCTAATACCGCGTTGAAGGCGTATTTCAGCATGCCTTCAGCGAGACTGGCGATATCGCTTAAGGTGGCGAAGGCCACTTCAGGCTCAACCATCCAGAATTCCGCTAAGTGACGGCTAGTGTTTGAGTTTTCAGCACGGAAAGTTGGGCCAAAGGTATAGATTTTTGACAGGGCGCAGGCGTAGGTTTCGCCGTTTAATTGGCCCGATACGGTTAAGAAAGCCTCTTTACCGAAGAAATCTTTGTCGTAGTCTACTTTGCCATCACTGGTGCGTGGCAGGTTTTCCATATCCAGTGTGGATACACGGAACATTTCACCCGCGCCTTCACAGTCAGATGCGGTGATCAGCGGTGTAGATACCCACACGAAGCCATTTTCGTGGTAGAAACGGTGAATGGCTTGAGATAAACAGTTACGTACGCGAGCAACGGCACCAATGATGTTGGTACGTGGGCGTAAGTGCGCCAATTCGCGTAAATGCTCAATAGAATGACGTTTAGCCGCCATTGGATAAGTGTCTGGATCTTCTACCCAGCCAGTCACTTCAACTTGAGTCACTTGCAACTCATAGGCTTGGCCCGCGCCTGGAGATTCAACAATCTCACCGGTTACGATCACCGAGCAGCCAGCAGTTAGCTTTAACACTTCGTTGTCGTAATTTTCTAAGCTATTTGGCACGACACCTTGAATAGGATTGAAGCAGGAGCCGTCATAGACTGCCAAAAAAGAGATGCCAGCTTTAGAGTCACGACGAGTTCTTACCCATCCACGTACGGTGACTGTAGAACCGACTGCGTGCTCACCTTTAAATACAGAAGCGACTGATGCAATACTCATTGTTGCTTAGTTCTCCAACGAAACGTTTTATATGAAAATTTTGGAGGTTTATATTACCTTGCTGGTGGCTTTTCTCAAGCTGAAAAAGGTATCCTGAGGTGAATATTACCGCTATTAAGCAATATATACCCAATCAACCACAATCCGACATCTTTAGATTGTTTGGTTATCGTGCGTTAAACGTTTGGAGGCGATATGAGAAAAGTTAAAATATTCCAGCTCATCCTCGCGACATTATCTATTTTGGGTTGGACATTGGCGGTGTACGCGCTGATGGTGTTTGGCGAGGCTCGCCCCGAACGAGAGGTCGGGTCCTACTTGAGTCGCGGTGAAACCTTCAGGCACTATTGGGACCCAAGCGAAACCGAATTACTGCAATATATCATCTGGGGCTGTGGTGCGATCAGTCTGATAAGTCTGGCGTTTAACTACTATGTTGCCCACCACAGTAAACTGGGTTATTGGTTTAATATTCCCTTGCTGCTGTTAACGTCGTTAGTGGCGGGCTTATATGTACATTTTGTGATTTAAATTATCCAAAAGAGCAATGCGGCTTTACAGCATCTCCTCGGGCAGACTCACATGCCGACAGAGGTGATCGATGATCGCCGCTGTCGCTCCCCAGATAAAACGCTGTTGATACGGGATAAAGTGTACGCTGTAATAACGGCCTTTGCGTAAGAATGCGTTACGATGCCGATGGCTTGGTTCGATAAAAAAACTTAAAGGCACGGTAAAACAATCGGCAACCTCGCCTGGATCGAGCCTTAAGGTAAAATCTTGCTTGATGATCCCGACCACTGGGGTAATTTCAAACCCAGTAAAGGTATTATGGGCAGGGAAAGTACCTATCACATCCACATTTTCTCGGCAAAGACCAATTTCCTCTTCGGCTTCTCGTAATGCCGCCATAATCGCACTTGGATCACTGGGTTCAATCTTTCCTCCCGGAAAACTGATTTGTCCTGGGTGCGCCCGAAGATGCATGGGTCTTTGGGTTAAAATCAGATTGAGCTCGCCTTGGATTTCCTGCAAGGGAATTAACACCGCCGCTTTTCGCAGTCCTTGGTGAGGGAGCGCCACCGGATCTTGCTTAGCTAATGGGTGTAGATTGAATCTGAGTCTAAATTCCGTTTGATCCATAGGTTTCCCACTCATTCCTGTCGATTATTGAGGGCTATCTAACAAGGGTAAGATTCGACTGACTTTATCGAAGCTTTCTTGATATTCGGCATCGACATTGGAGTCGGCGACGATCCCTCCGCCAGCCCAACAATAGAGCTTGCCGCGCTCGGCAACAATAGTGCGGATGGTAATGCTCGTATCCATTTGCCCATCTTGGCTGATATAGCCAATTGAACCACAATACAGACTGCGGCGTGAGGGTTCCAGTTCTTCAATAATTTCCATGGCGCGAATTTTGGGGGCGCCAGTAATTGAACCGCCGGGAAAGGCTGCCCTCAGTAAGTCACTGGCGTGGTATTGTGGATCGAGTTTAGCGGTGACGGTACTCACTAAATGGTGCACAGCCGGAAAACTTTCTATGGCAAATAAGTGTGGTACTTGCACTGACCCGGGCGCCGCGACTTTGCCGATATCATTACGTAGTAAATCCACAATCATCACGTTTTCGGCGCGATCTTTAGGGGAGTTGGCGAGTGTTTGTGCCACCTGTTTATCCCGCTCCGGATCGGCATGACGTGGCAAGGTGCCTTTAATCGGTTTGGTTTGAATATCATCCCCGCGCAGCTGAATAAAACGCTCAGGCGAAATCGATAAAATCGCGTTGACCTCAAGCCGCATAAAGGCAGAGAAGGGCGCCTGATTGGCACTTCGCAGCTTGCAGTAGGCGAGCCATTCATCGCCTTGATACTCAGCTTCAAATCGCTGAGTTAAATTAATTTGATAGCAATCACCGCTTTGTAGATATGCCTGTACTTGATTAAATTTTGAGGTGTACTGGGCTTTGGTGAGTTGCGCCGACCAAGGGCTTGTGAGACTAAACTCAGCCTGTTTTGTGGTGTTGGCTATTTTTGCTTCAATTATGTTCAATTGAGTATCGAGCGCGGCATCGCCTAAATAGTGCACCATAAACCAGCTTTGCTGCTGATAGTCAAAAATCAATGCCCAGTCGTAAAAGCCAATATTCATCTCGCCGAGGTGAATATCCTTAGCCGCTGTGCTGGGTAACTGTTCAATTCGGCGGCCTAAATCATAACTAAAACTGCCCATAGCGCCACCACTAAAGGGCAAATCGCAGGCAAAGGATTGTGGATACCAATAGCGCAGCAGCTGTTTGATCAGCGAAAAAGGGTCATCCTGCGGGCTTAGGTGAGGCGGCTCGGCTAAATCGGGGAAATGAACTTGAATGTCTGTCAGTTCGCCATGGGTGATCAGGGTGGCAATAGGATTTGCGCAAATAATATCGAATTTAGCGTCCTGATGGGACGCATTGGCCGAGTCGAGCAAGATGGCCCAAGGCTCGGCTGCAAAGTGTTCGAAGATTGCTGCAGTGCTGAATGTCCAGTCAAGTTGGCGTACTGCCAGCGGTAATGCCGCCCTATTTGCCATCTATTAACCCTATCTAAAAATGTGATGTAGCCCAAAAAGATGGGAAAGAGTATCATATTGGCCCAGAAAGAATTACACAAAAAACAAGTAAGGCCCTAAAGGCTGCTGGAGCGCACCTACTATGTCATCTCACCATGAAACGTCTGAAAATGTAGTGATTAAACAAGCCGACTTCATTGAAAGTGTGGCCGATGCCCTGCAATACATCTCCTATTATCATCCCAAAGATTTTGTCGATGCTATGAGCGAAGCTTATGAGCGTGAGCAAAGTGCGGCGGCGAAGGATGCGATTGCCCAAATTTTGATTAACTCGCGTATGTCTGCCGAAGGCAAACGTCCACTGTGCCAAGACACGGGGATCGTGACCACCTTCGTTAAGATTGGTATGGGGGTTAAGTGGGACAAAACCGATATGACCGTGCAACAAATGGTCGATGAAGGTGTGCGTCGTGCTTATACCAATCCAGATAACCCACTGCGTGCATCGATTGTGGCCGATCCTGCCGGTAGCCGTAAAAACACCAAAGACAACACCCCATCCGTGGTGCATATCGATATGGTTCCAGGCAATCATATTGAGGTCGCTATCGCCGCCAAAGGCGGCGGCAGTGAAAACAAAGCCAAGATGGTGATGTTAAACCCATCTGATGATATCGCTGCTTGGGTTGAAAAAACGTTGCCAACGATGGGCGCGGGTTGGTGTCCTCCTGGCATGCTCGGCATCGGTATTGGCGGCACCGCTGAAAAAGCGGCCGTGCTGGCGAAAGAAGCGCTGATGGAAAGCGTGGATATCCATGAGTTAATGGCGCGCGGCGCACAAACTACCGAAGAAAAACTGCGTTTAGACATTTTCGAACGTGCTAATAACTTAGGTATTGGTGCTCAAGGTCTTGGCGGGTTAACCACAGTGTTAGACGTGAAAATCAAATCTGCGCCTACTCATGCAGCATCAAAACCTGTGGTGATGATCCCGAACTGCGCCGCAACCCGCCACGTTCATTTCCATTTAGATGGTACAGGTCCTGCTGATCTTACTCCACCATCGCTGAGCGACTGGCCAGAAATCACCCGCGAAGTGGGCAGCGATGTGCGCCGTGTTAACTTAGACACTGTCACACAAGCGGATATCGAGCAGTGGAAGAGCGGTGAAACCATTCTGTTAAGCGGTAAAATGCTCACCGGACGTGACGCTGCCCATAAGCGTATCCAAAGCCTGATTGAAAGCGGCGAAGGTTTACCAGAAGGCGTCGACTTTACTGGTAAGTTTATCTACTACGTTGGCCCAGTTGACCCCGTCGGTAATGAAGTTGTAGGTCCTGCAGGACCTACAACCGCGACCCGTATGGACAAATTCACCGATCTGATGCTAGAAAAAACTGGCCTGATGGGCATGATAGGTAAGGCTGAGCGTGGTCCTGCGACCGTTGAGTCTATCAAGAAACACAAAGCTGTTTACCTGATGGCCGTTGGCGGCGCGGCTTACTTAGTGTCAAAAGCCATTAAGAAATCCCGCGTGGTGGCGTTTGCCGATTTAGGTATGGAAGCGATTTACGAGTTCGACGTTGAAGATATGCCAGTCACTGTGGCGGTGGACTCTAATGGCGTGAATGCCCATGAAACGGGGCCTGCAATTTGGAAAGTCAATATTGCTAACGCCAAAGCGTAAGCGAATGTCATCCTTGCAAAAGTGTCGTTTTTTTAAGCGGAATTTGAGCAAGATAGCGAGGCGAGTGGTACTCAATCAGACCATTCGCGATTGACTGACAATTTGTCACAAAAAAATCCGCTCAAGTACGCCTTTTGGCTTGCTTGAGCGTTTTTGTTTCGTTAGTGTGGCAAACTTATCTTCATAGAGACGATTGATGTTCGTTTTGACCGTTCATTCGGTACAACTACCGAATGTGTTTAACAAAAGATGGATATAACAATGAAAATAGCTCCTCTCCTATTGGCGCTTGGCGCAGCAGGTTTGGCCTGCTCTGCCCACGCGGCCGATCCTAAGCCTTTTACTGTGCAACAGCTGGTTAAACTCAACAAATTGCATTCAGCCGTGGTATCTCACGACGGTACAAAACTGGTCTACGGCCTGAAAACCGTTAATGACAAGGGAGAGGCAAGCTCGGATTTATATCTTCTCGATCTGACGCAAGCAGACGCGAAACCGCTGCAGCTCACCTCTGCCGCCGGTACTGAGCACAATGTCAGCTTCGCAAACGATGACAAATCGATTTATTTCCTCGCCAGCCGCAGCGGGTCAAGTCAACTGTTCCAACTGCCATTAACCGGTGGTGAAGCGCAGCAAGTTTCTGATCTACCTCTGGATATCGATGGTTACAAACTGTCAAACGATGGCAAGCAAATCGTGCTTAGTATGCGCGTCTTTCCAGAGTGTAAAGACTTAGCGTGCTCAAAAGACAAATTTAAGGCCGAAGAAGAGCGTAAATCGACGGGCCGTGAATACAAGCAGTTGATGGTACGTCACTGGGATACGTGGGAAGACCATGCCCGTAATCACTTATTTGTTGGCGCCCTCAACGGTGAAAAGCTGACTAAAGTGGTTGATATCACTCAAGGCTTAGACACCGAAACGCCGCCTAAACCATTCTCAGGCATGGAAGAAGTGACTTTCACCCCAGATGGCCAATATGTGGTGTACAGCGCTAAAGCGCCAAGCAAAGATCAAGCTTGGACCACCAATTACGATTTGTGGCAGGTGAGCGTGAATGGCGGCAAAGCCACTAACTTAACCGCCGATAACATTGCTTGGGACGCACAGCCAACATTCTCAAGCGATGGCCGTTATATGGCGTACCTCGCCATGACCAAACCCGGCTTTGAAGCCGACCGTTACCGCATCATGCTGCGTGATACCAGTAGCGGACAGTCTAAGGAAGTGGCACCGCTGTGGGACAGAAGCCCAAGCTCGCTGATGTTTGCACCGGACAACCGCACTCTGTATGTGACGGCGCAGGACATTGGCCAAGTGTCTATTTTTAAAGTGAATACTCAATTTGGTGATGTGCAGTCTGTCTATAGCGACGGCAGTAATAGCCTGATTGCGATCGCCGACGAGCAACTGATCTTCGACAGCAAAACCTTAGTTGAGCCGGGCGATCTGTATCGCATCAACACCGACGGCCAAGGCCTGAAACGTCTAACCGAAGTCAACAAAGACAAACTAGCCGAAATTAAATTCGGTGAATTCCAACAATTTAGCTTTAAGGGTTGGAATAACGAAGATGTTTACGGCTACTGGATCAAACCTGCCAACTACCAAGAAGGCAAAAAGTATCCGATTGCATACCTAGTTCACGGTGGTCCACAAGGTTCATTTGGTAACGGTTTCAGTGGCCGTTGGAACGCCCAGTTATGGGCCGGTGCGGGTTATGGCGTTGTGATGGTGGACTTCCACGGTTCAACTGGTTACGGCCAAGCCTTTACCGATTCTATCAGCCAAGATTGGGGCGGTAAGCCATTAGAAGACTTACAAAAAGGTCTGGCAGCGGTGAGCCAACAACAAAAATGGCTCGATCCACAAAATGCCTGTGCCTTAGGTGGTTCTTACGGCGGCTACATGATGAACTGGATCCAAGGTAACTGGAACGATGGCTTTAAGTGCCTCGTTAACCACGCGGGTCTGTTCGATATGCGCTCCATGTATTATGTGACCGAAGAAGTCTGGTTCCCAGAGCATGAGTTTGGCGGCACTTATCAGGATAACAAAGCGTTATATGAGCAGTTCAACCCAGTTAACTATGTCGAAAACTGGAAAACCCCGATGCTGGTTATCCATGGCGAGAAGGATTTCCGTGTGCCTTATGGTCAAGGATTAGCAGCATTTAGCTTTATGCAACGTAAGGGGATTCCATCTGAATTGCTGATTTTCCCTGATGAAAACCACTGGATCTTAAAGCCAGAAAACCTAGAACAATGGTACGCGAATGTGTTTCGTTGGATGGACAGCTGGACGAAAAAGTAACCGAGGATGATGGACTTAAATCCACTGTGTACTAAGTCCCATTAACTTGTTGCCAAAGCCAGAACCCTGTTCTGGCTTTTTAATAATCGGATTGTTTGTATCCAGCTAATCACACCCTTGAACGAATGGGGTTAAATACTGGCTACTGTTATCTATCAAGGAATGAAGATGCTGATCAGAGCGGCGAGTACAACAGATATTGAGGCAATAAGCGTATTAATCACGCAGCTTACACAAGTTTATATCGCTCCTACGTGCACAGATGATGGCGCTGAAACCTTAGTTAAAGCCATGTCGGTTGAGTCGGTGGCTCATTATTTTGCCTTAGGTTATCAATATCATGTTGCAATGAATGAGACTGGCGAACTTGTCGGTGTGGTGGGTATGAAGGATAACAGTCATCTTTATCATCTATTTGTGGCGGATATTGCCAAGGGGCAAGGCCTGTCGCGTCAGCTGTGGGAGCATGCTAAAGCTGAGTGTCTGGCCAAGGGGAATCTCGGCACGTTTACCGTGAACTCGGCGGTGAATGCGCTGCCTGTCTATCAGCGCTTTGGCTTTATTGCGCAAGGTGATATTCGTGAGCGCGGTGGGATCCGCGATATTCCAATGCAACTCGTGCTTTGAGCTATAACAACCTTTAACCATAAGACCAAAACATAAAATCAGAAGAAGAGAACCTATGGCGAATGTAAGTTTTTACCCAATCGGGACAGTCGGTGAAAAATGGGGCGATGCCGAAAAGGCCGCATGGTTTGCTAGTACGCAAATTAAGCGTTCTTACCAAGATAATGTTGTCGCGCCACTAAAAGCGATGGAGTCACAACTGGCCGAATTAGGGCTGAATGTGGTGCAATATGGCGCTTTATCGATTGATCCAGCGCGTTATCCCTTGTTTGCGGTTAAATCTGCTACGTTCGATCCGAACAAGAAAACCGTTTTAGTCACAGGTGGCGTACACGGCTACGAAACCAGTGGTGTGCATGGCGCCTTGGCTTTTTTGGCTAACAACGCGGCTCACTATGCTGAGCGCGTAAACTTAGTGGTGGCAGTGTGTGTAAGCCCTTGGGGTTATGAGACCATTAATCGCTGGAACCCGAAAGCTATCGATCCAAACCGCTCGTTTTATGCCAATAGCCCAGCAGAAGAGTCGGCAGCATTGATGGCACTGGTGGCAAGTGTCCCACAAGGTTTTGATGTGCATGTGGATTTACATGAAACCACTGACTCGGATGAAGATGAATTTCGTCCAGCCTTGGCCGCGCGTGACGGCAAAGACTTTATCCCCGGGACGATTCTTGATGGTTTTTATGCTGTAGGCGATACCGAAAATCCGCAGGATGCTTTTCAAAAGGCGATTATCGATGGCGTGAGCAAAGTGACTCACATCGCGCCTGCCGATGACAAGGGCGAGATTATCGGCTCAACGGTAGTGCAACACGGGGTGATCAATTACCCATTGAAAGCGCTAGGTTTATGCAGCAGTGTGACGGGCTGTATTTATAACACGACAACGGAAGTGTATCCCGACAGCCCATCGGCCACGCCCGCAGAGTGCAATTTAGCTCAAGTTGCGGCGATTACCAGTGCCATCGACTATGTGTTAGCACTGAATTAATTGAGTTTGTTACTTATTTGATATCAAGCTCGCAAGTCAATCGTAACGTTGTGTACTGTGTCATCAATTGATTTTGCTTAAGTTAAAACGATAAAAGCCCTCAAACGAGGGCTTTTGCATTTAACAATTTTTTATTGCTTAGACTTTATATCTATTGAGCACTATTGCTCGGTGAAAGGGCGGCCATAGTAGCTGTCGAGTAATAGCTGTTTTAGCTCGCTAATTAGCGGATAGCGAGGGTTGGCACCAGTACATTGGTCATCGAAGGCATCCTCGGCAAGCATATCTACTTTGGCGAGGAAGTCGGCTTCGTTAACTCCGGCTTCTTGGATTGACGCAGGAATGCCCAGCGTCTTCTTGAGCTGCTCGATTTTCTCCAGCAATTTTTCAACTTTTTGCGCATCTGAGTTGCCACCTAGGGCTAAATGATCGGCAATGGCCGCGTAACGACACAGGGCTTTTGGTCTGTCGTATTGGCTGAATGCAGCTTGCTTAGTCGGTAAGTCAGTCGCATTAAAGCGGATAACGTTACTGATCAGCAGCGCGTTCGCCAGCCCGTGGGCTAAGTGAAACTCGGCGCCCAGCTTGTGAGCCATAGAGTGGCAGATCCCAAGGAAGGCGTTGGCAAAGGCGATACCGGCTATGGTGGCGCCATTATGCACTTTTTCACGGGCAATGGGGGATGCGGCGCCAAGCTGATAAGCATCAGGCAAATATTTGCACAGCAGGTCAAGAGCTTGCAGGGCTTGACCATCGCTGTACTCGTTCGCCATCACGCTGACATACGCTTCGAGCGCGTGGGTGATCGCATCGATTCCGCCGAAAGCGGTTAAGGATTTCGGCATATCCATCACCAGATTCGGGTCAACAATCGCCATATTAGGGGTGAGTTGGTAGTCGGCAATGGGGTATTTTTTACCAGTTTGTTCATCGGTTACCACGGCAAAAGGTGTGACTTCAGAGCCAGTACCTGATGTGGTGGGGATCGCCACCATAGTGGCTTTGACGCCCATTTTAGGGAATTTATAGATACGTTTACGGATATCCATAAAACGCAGTGCTAAATCGGCAAAGTCGACATCTGGATGCTCGTACATCACCCAAATAATCTTGGCTGCATCCATGGGCGAGCCACCGCCTAAGGCAATAATCACATCGGGTTTAAAGCTATTCGCCACTTTGGCACCTTGGCGTACTGTGGCTAGTGTGGGGTCGGCTTCCACTTCGTAAAAGACTTCAGTTTCAATACCTTGAGCTTTTAAAATCTTTAAGGTTTCGTCGCAATAACCTTGGTTAAACAGGAATCTGTCGGTCACTATCAGCGCGCGCTTTTTATCACTCAATTCTTCAAGCGCAATAGGTAAGCTGCCGCGGCGGAAGTAGATAGACGAAGGAAGCTTGTGCCACAGCATGTTTTCAGCCCTCTTAGCGACGGTTTTTTTATTGATTAAATGGCTTGGGCCGACGTTTTCAGAAATCGAGTTTCCACCCCAAGAGCCACAACCTAAGGTGAGCGAGGGGGCGAGTTTAAAGTTGTACAGGTCGCCAATTCCGCCTTGTGAGGCTGGAGTGTTGATTAGAATTCGCGCGGTTTTCATTCTAAAACCAAAGGTTTTGACCCGCTCGGTTTGGGTATCTTGGTCGGTATATAAGCCTGATGTGTGGCCAATCCCGCCTAAGGCGACCAAAGCTTCAGCCTTATCGACGGCGTCATTAAAATCGGCTGCGCGGTACATGCCAAGTAGAGGAGAGAGTTTTTCGTGGGCAAAGGCTTCTGCCTCAGTGATATCGGTGACTTCACCAATCAAGACCTTGGTGGTGTGGGGGACATCAATGCCCGCCATTTGCGCTATGGTCGCGGCGCTTTGGCCGACGATGTCGGCATTTAAGCCGCCATTTTTAAGGATGACTTGTTGCATCGCAGCGGTTTGCGCCGCATTTAAGAGATAACCACCATGGGTGGCAAAGCGCTCTTTGACTTGCTCGTAGATGCTATCGACCACAATCACCGCTTGCTCTGATGCACACACCACACCGTTATCGAAGGTTTTAGACATCAAAATCGAGCTGACTGCGCGTTTAATGTCGGCGGTTTCATCAATCACAATTGGGGTATTACCTGCGCCGACACCAATGGCGGGTTTGCCTGAAGAATAGGCGGCTTTCACCATACCTGGGCCGCCCGTAGCGAGGATAAGATTCACTTTGGGGTGCGTCATTAACTGGTTTGAGAGCGCCACACTGGGCTCATCAATCCAGCCGATAATATCCTTGGGCGCACCCGCGGCAATGGCGGCATCTAACACCAGTTTGGCCGCAGTGGTGGTCGAGACTTTTGCCCTTGGGTGAGGCGAGAAAATAATCGCATTACGGGTTTTAAGACTAATTAATGCTTTGAAAATGGCGGTGGAGGTGGGATTGGTGGTGGGGACAATCCCACAGATAATGCCTACGGGCTCGGCGATAGTGATGGTGCCGAAGGTGGGGTCCTCGGATAAAATTCCGCAGGTCTTTTCATCTTTGTACTTGTTATAAATGTACTCGGAGGCAAAGTGGTTTTTAATCACTTTGTCTTCAATCACCCCCATTCGGGTTTCGGCGGCGGCCATTTTCGCAAGCGATATACGCGCATCGGCGGCGGCGAGTGCGGCGGCGCGGAAAATCGCATCGACTTGGGCTTGACTGTAACTGGCATATTCGGCTTGCGCTTTGGCGACGCGCTCGACCATGAGATCCAGTTCTTGGGCATTGGTTACTGTCATGATTAAGACTCCTAAAAAGATTTAGGGAATGCACGATTCGCTAACTCTTCTTTATGGTGAAAAATTACACCTAAAGCCTAAGTTAAAGTGTGATCTTGCGGACAATTTAGGGTTTTTATGTAATAAAAATACGTCAGTTGCGATCTTATGTGTCTTTTTTGTCTAAAATAAGCCGAGTACAGTAAACAGATATTACTCAAACTTGTGATTTAACCTCAAAAATCTCATTTTTCAGTCATCTGTGCTTAAGCTACTATACTTGCCCTTAAGTTTAGTTTGATGAAATTGGCGTGACACGCTCAATAAGGATAGTCACTTGGAGTTAACACTTTACGTTAAATTTTTTCTTGGCCTGGTTGCCATTATCAACCCTATTGGTTTGTTGCCAGTGTTTGTGAGCTTAACCAGCCATCAAACTGAAGCCGAGCGTAACCATACGGGTAAAGTGGCTAACTTTGCGGTGGTGGTGATCCTGTTGGTGACCATAGTCGCGGGACAACATATTTTGAATATGTTTAGCATTTCACTTTCGGCTTTCAGGATCGCTGGCGGCACGCTGATCGCGATTATTGCGATGTCGATGTTGCAGGGTAAATTGGGCGAAGTAAAACGTAACCAAGAGGAAGACCGCGAATCTTCGGCTATGGAGTCCGTGGCGGTTGTGCCGTTAGCCTTGCCGTTAATGGCTGGTCCAGGGGCGATTAGCTCGGTGATTGTGTTTGCCGCTGAGCATAATTCATTATCCAATTTTATTGCGATGTTTATTACCGTGATTATTTTTGGTTTGGTGAGTTTCGGCCTATTTCGAATGGCATCTATTATCTATAAAATTCTAGGTAAAACAGGAATTAACGTGATTACCCGTCTTATGGGATTATTAATGCTCTCGATTGGTATCGAAGTCATTGCCGCTGGGATTAAAGGCTTATTCCCACAACTTTTTAGCTAAAAATCGGAATGCGGGAGGCCATTTCCTCCCGCTGTTGCGGTTGCAGTTTTCATTTGCTTTTATCACACGAAATTTTCTCCCTTGGCCTATTTATAGCCTTATCTCGGAAAGCGGTTGTAGCCTTGTATTGTCGCAACCATTTGTTTTTATAATAATTAGTATTTTCTAAATTAGCGTTATTCTATCGTTATCATTAACATCCTGTGCTATATAATAGGTTAACAATTTAGCCCTAAGTCGATTAAGGATATCCCTATGAAATGGCAATGGATTGGCAACCTCAGCTTAAAGCAAAAATTACTCATGGTTGTATTGCCCCCTTTATTTGCGTGTTTTTTATATGGCGCGCTATTTCTCATCGAAAAGTATGAATATCGTCAAGAGCTGAAAGTCGTCGTGCAGCTAAGCGAATTGGCGGTGACAAACAGTAACTTTGTCCATGAGTTGCAAAAAGAACGGGGCATGAGTGCCGGATTTATAGGCTCAGCGGGCAAGGCATTCGCAGGCAAAATACCCAGTCAAAGGCAATTGACAGATACTCAGCTCAAATATTTCCAATCTTTTATTGAAAACCACAATTTACCCGCAGTGTTTGCGCCGAAACTACGCGATCTAAATACTCAACTCAGTAAATTAGCTTCAATTCGCTCGCAGGTTGATAACCTGTCAATCAGTGTTGCCGATGAAGTAGCCTATTATACGGCGCTCAACCGAGAGCTACTTGCGATTGTTGATGAGACTGCTAAAACGGGTGCTAATCAAGAAATTGCCATCAAAGCGGCTGCATTTAGTGCCTTCCTACAAATGAAAGAACGGGCAGGGATTGAGAGGGCAGTATTAAGTTCGACATTTGGACAAGCAGGGTTTAAGCCTAAGGTTTACGCAAAGTTTATTACCCTAGTTTCTGAGCAAAATAGCTATTTAGAGCGTTTTATTGCATTGGCAACACCTAATTTGGTTGATGCCATTAACCGCATTCAAAATTCTAATGAAGTTAAAGACGTTGAATCGCTAAGACAAATTGCATTTGACCAAGATAACCAGAAAATTCAACAACAAAATCCAGAAGACTGGTTTGCTAAATCTTCAGCTCGGATTGACAGCTTGCGGGATTTTGAGCAGCAAGTTTCAGCTGATCTTTTGAATATCACCCATGAACGTCTTGCATCTGCCAATCAACAAATGTTTTTTGTGTTGGCGACGTTAAGCTTGGTGCTGATCATTGTTCTTTTGCTCAGTTTATCGGTGATCCGATACTTACATACGAGTGTGCATCATCTTTATTCCACGGTTACACAAGCACGAAAACACTACGACCTCAGTGTTCGGTTAAACCACAGCAGCCAAGATGAATTTGGTGAACTTGCCTTAGCTTTCAACGAGATGATGAGTGATTTTGAAAACGTTATCTTACAAGTGCGTGCCAGTGCTAGCAAACTACAGCAGGCGGTTGAACAAATGGATGTTTGCACCCATGCCATGGAGCAAGATGTGATGGCAGGCCACAGTGAGGCTGAGCAAGTGGCATCGGCGATGACAGAAATGAGTGCGACCGTTGCCGAAATTGCGAGTAATGCTGTACAGGCATCAGAAGCATCAAATTCGGCTAACCAAGAGGCCAAAACCGGTAACCTTGAAGTTGGCAGAACCAGCAAAGCAATAAAAGCACTAGCGGATGATATTAATGGTGCTTCACAGGCCATCAATGAACTCGATAGAGAAATTCACGGTATTGTGGTGGTATTAGATGTAATTAACAGCATTGCAGAACAAACTAATCTGTTAGCACTTAACGCCGCAATTGAGGCCGCCAGAGCTGGTGAGATGGGTAGGGGATTTGCCGTGGTAGCCGATGAGGTCAGAAGCTTAGCGCAGCGTTCGCAGACATCGACGTCTGACATTAAGAATATGACTGACAGATTAAAGTCCAGCGCTAATTTAGCGGTAAAAGCCATGGATCGCGGATTAGCACAGGCCAATACCAGCGTCCAAGAAGCGGAGCAAGCAGGTATTGAACTTAAACGTATTGTTGAACAAGTCGATATCATTAACCGCATGAATGAGCAAATTGCGACAGCCACCCATGAACAATCCGCAGTGTCTGAAGATGTAAATCGTAATGCGTTAAAGATCAGCGATATTTACTTAAACACTCAACGTATCTCCGATGAGCTAAGGGAATTGACTAAAGCATTGACCTATGACTCCGAACTCATGTCTAAAGAAGTCCATAAATTTACTGTAAAATAGTGCATTGGTTAATTTTAGCGCCATGAACGAGGGCGGTTTGTCTAGCAATTGTGCAACCGCCTGAAATCGATTCTTTTTTACTTGACCATACAAAGGCTTTTGCGTACAGTACCGCTCCGTTAACGATGAAAGCTTACACGTTAAGCATTATTCAATTCGATTAACCGTGTTCATTGACACGTAAAAGCTAATGACAACAATCTGGTGAGATGTCCGAGTGGCCGAAGGAGCACGCCTGGAAAGTGTGTATACGGAAACGTATCGAGGGTTCGACTCCCTCTCTCACCGCCACATTCTAAGAACCCGATCACATGGTCGGGTTTTTTCTTTTCTATCATAAACCTATGAATTATAGTTGCTAAATCCAATGGCTCACCAACCTTTGGCACCTTAAGGTGGTACAAAACGATGGCATTTATGACTCAACCATACCGCGATCTAAAGTCTGGGATCTGGAAAATCCGTAAGGAAATTTCAGTGCATTTACGTCCGTTCCTTGATGGCAAAGTAGAGCTAAAACGAAGTCTAGGGACTAAGGATGCCTATGAAGCTAAAACAACTGCGGGTGGTGTGATTGTGGAGTTTGAGTCAGCTATAGCTTTGTTACGTCAAGAAAAAGAGCAGAAAATAACACCTGTACTGTTAGTTTGAGGGAGCAAAGCCATCAGGAGGATTACCATGCACGTGGCGGTCGATCTCGATAAACAAAACGCCTGCAATTGCAGGCGTTCTTCGATGGGCTTAGTCGGTGCTCAATTGTCATTAAAACAGGCTATTTCTTAACCCATTTGCCTTGAGCATTTTGCACATAGTTGCCTTTGTCTGTAGCCGCGATGGCTTTTTCACCAGCTAATTTGGCGACATCTGCGGCTGAAATATTATTCTTTTTGGCGATGGTTTCGTAGTGAGCGCGGCGCTTGTTGTTGACTTCATCCATCACGGCTTTGGCATCGCTATTATTTTGCACTAGACCTAAATAGCCATTGAGTTGCTCACCTAAGTAACCTTGGGATTTGGCTTCCTGCAATGACATGGCAAGGGCGTTTAAGCTGAATAAACTCAGTCCGAGCAACAGGAGTAATGTTGGCTTTTGTAGCAGGGTCTTGAGTGACATTGATTTCATCGTATATTCCTTAATTCTTTGTGATTAGAACAACTTATCATCTGACAGAAGCTGGTCTAGCTCCTTGTCCACTTTGATTTTTATCTCGTGTTCAATTTTCACATTGAGATTAATCACAATCGGTTTATCCGGCGGCTCAATTTTTACTGTAGGCGCACAGCCTTGCAATGTGCCCAGTAGCAGCAATGCACCTAAACTGACTTGCTGTAATTGAATGATCTTCACTGAGGGTTCCTTTTACTTCACGGATTTTTCAATTCTATCCTGCAGATCGTTACCAATCTGAAGGCTCCTGAATAATTGCAGCATGTTCTCTTCATGAGAGTAATTCAAGTGGATAGGGCGTTCAATCCCTTTGCTGCGACCTTTGACTTCCACTAATAGGTTGGCATCGCCAGTTTGATCCATATCGAAACTACTGGATAACTGGCTGTATTCTAAGTGTTCGAGTGCCGAAAATACAAAGTCGAGATAAGGTTGTGATTGGCGCATTTGATCGACAGCCGGATTGCCAGATATGGCAATTAAACCGCCAGGCGCGCGGGCCGCTAATTGGCCGCCGCTGATCGACACTTTACCATCGACTAAGTCCACGGGTAACACGCCATCGAATATGCCATCGGCATATATGCCTATTTGGGGTTGAATTCGCAGTACTTCTTCAAGATTCATGCCCTGCAATAACAAGTAAGCGTGGGATTTATCCTGTAGTTTTAAATTAAAATCCGGTAGTAAAAATTGGCCGTTCAATACTTTACCCTTGGCGGTCATCGACACGTCGGTATCACTTAAGCCCGTGAGTTGTTGCAGCCAATTATCGGGAAGCTTCTCTGCATCTTTGCCTAGGACAATATCGGCCTCTACTTCGATATCGGTCAAGGGGAAGCCGGGATCAAACAAGTTAAAGTTTATCATGGTCTGCGGGCAGTTCAGTCGACTTAAACTGCTGAAATCACCTGATGCTTGCGGCGTTTTATAGGATTGTCCCCAAGTGAACTCGCATTGGGCCTGTAATTTACCGCCCTCGAAGAGAATGTCTTTGTAAAAACCTTCCAGCTCGGTCATCGATTGGGTAATTTGCATCGCAAATTGGGTTTGTTCGGGCTGATGTGTCAGTTTAAATTGTGCCTGTAATTGGTTATGCCCGGTCATATTAAACTCAGTGGGTAACGGCTGGGTTTGATTAAGCAAAGATAGTGCCTCTGTCATGCTGGTATCGGCAACCCACTGGCCAGTTAACAGCAGCGGCAAGTTTGCATTGGCGAACTGCAATTGATGATGGCTTTGAAGTTGAACATTGCCGACTTGCCACTGTTCATTGCCGATAAGCGTGTTATTTTTCCAATGTAAATCTTGCACTAGGGCTAAGTTATCCAGCTTAAGCACAGTTTGTTTACGTGTACGTCCCTTCGCCGAGAGCAGCTTTTCAATTGATAACTGTTTGGCTTGCCAGTGGAGTGTATTTTTGATTTGGCTCGATTGAATCGCTGTTAAAAAAGGATTTTGGCTCGAAAAATTCACTGCCACGCCCTGTGATAATCCAAGGGAAAAATCCTGCACTGTTATATCGCTGCGGCTACTCAGACTGGTTTTTGTGCTGTTAATTAAGGCCTGCGTTTGGTGTTGTGCATGGGTATTGTCTATTGCAAGTGTTTCTACCGCTTGGCTAAAACGCAGTTGTGCCAGCGTGAGTGACATTGGAGGTAAGTTAAGCGCAAATTGACTCCCCACCGCGGTAGTCGCATCCTGTGCTGAAAATGATGTTGAGCTAAATGTGAGTGGAGCCTTGGCGTTTAGTTCAATATTGCCTAAGCCCAACTGGGTTTGTTTATTTTGAGGATCAGATGCTCGTGTTGCCTTATCTAGCTGAATATCCCTAAGTGTTAATTGCAGTGTATCCGTTGACTCAGTAGAGAAGGGCGCTGTCTTAAGTTGCCAATCGATGCCTTGGACTGACTGTTTAAGAGCCATCGTTCCGGCAGTTTGCAAAGCGCCAGAGCCCCAATTTAACGCTTGAGGTGCATCTTGCCAGCGCTTGTGTAAGTCAAGGTCACGTAAGTTGAGCGGAGTATTTTGTTGAAGAGCGATGTGCCACTGCGTTTGCAACATCGATGTATCCGACTCTTTGGTTAAGCACTTGTTATTTAAGCGAGTGTTGGAGAGACGAATGTGCGTCTCCAGTTTACTGCCTAAGGTGGATAATTCCACCGCGGGCAAGGTTAACGGCTCATCTGATTTTGCCAGGGCATAATGCAGCGGCTCAGTCATCAAGAATACCAGTCCAATGGGAGACTCGGTGCTTTTAAGCCCTGAGAGTAAAGTGTTAAGCGTTTGATAGTCAGCAGCGTCTAACTGCAAAGAGTGATTAAGGGCATCTAATAACAGCGCTTCTTGCGCGGCATTGGGCGTTAACGCAAGGCTAAAAGGCTCGAGTGTTAGATTCAGTGCTGCTAACGGACCACTGACACCAAACGCCAGTGTTGGTTGTGGTGCTAAGGTAAAGTCTGCAAAATGCGCCAAAGTGACACTCGGCTGGATAAACCGATGGTCACTCTTTATATCGCCCGTCGTGAGCTTGAAAGTACTTTGCGAGACTAACTGACCACTCAGTGTCATGCCAAGCGCTTGCCATTGTTGATCCCATTGTATCAATTGGCTAAGAATACTGGTTGGCGTTTGGCGCAGGCTAATTTGATGCAGACTCTCCAGCAGCGGCGCGATGTTCAGTTCACTTTTTAACGTCCATTCATCGCTGCCGAGTGTTGCAGCTAAGCTGATAAGCGGCTCGTCTTCGTGGCTAAAGGCGGTGGTTAATTGTCCATAATGATTAAGGCTGAGTTTATCCATCACCAGTTGATAGGCGCTGTGATTGGCTTGTGCCTTTAGCTTCAGTGTGGTTTTACCTATCTCAATTAAGGGTAATGAGTTGATGTTTAGCGCTATTGCGGGCGTTTGTTCATCGGCAATATTGGGGCTTCGCTCAAAGAGTGATTGACCGAGCTCCACTTCAATCTCACCTGTACTAATACGTTTGATTTTTTGGCTCAAGACATCAAGCTGGGCCAACTGGAGGAGTTCTGCAATACTTTGGGGCCAGCTTAATGCCAGTTGAACATCCAGATTTTTTACCACTAAGTGCGAGTCATGCACGCGCAGGTTGGCAGAACTGACTTGCCAATGTGCTAAGCCCATTTTTCCTAAGCGAATATCGGTTAGCTCACTGTCCATGCCGCTTAAGGCATAATTGGCGGCACGCAGAATAAGGGTTTCGGTCTCACTATTGACAATCCATACAGTAAGCGCAATACCCACTAACATACCTGCCACTGTGGTGGCGATAAGGCTTTGTTTGACGCGCTTTTTGATTGTTGTTTTGCGTCTAGGCACGCCAGTTTCTACCGCTTGGGAATGTGACGTAGCAGCCGAGCTCGCCTGCGGTGCGTGTTCGGCGCTAGCCTTTTTCAGTGGTATTGGCGTCTTAACCATGTGAGTCGAATATCATCCTTATCATCAATGCGCTGTCGTTCACTCTAGTGCTGGCGATTGGAATACCAGCGATAAAGGGGCGTGGGATGAACGCCAGTTTAACACTCCACTACGTGGCTGACTAATTTTGCGATGGGTCTTGCTATGGGCAAATGAGGTTGAGTGCCTACTCAATCATCTTGATTTTACAGGCACTTATTCTGTAGTGACCTAAACCGATGTTAACCTAATAATTGGGCACCAATGACGGCAAGGCCTGACACGAGTGCAAGCACTAAGCCTAATGTTCCCCCTGCGACGCGGTAGCCTTGGGGAAGATTGGCGTTATCCCGTTGTTTTCTTTGTACCCATACCATGGAAACAGGTAAAAAAATCGCGAGGATCACTAGGGCAATTGCCGCATAACCTAGGGCGGTAATAAATCCCTGTGGGTAAAAAAGGGCAAAGCCTAATGGCGGCACAAAAGTGATCGCCGCGGTGATACTGCGACCCGTCGCATTATCTTCTTGCCTTAAGTTGGCGGCTATAAAGTCAAATAGACCTAGGCTCACCCCTAAAAATGAGGTCGCCAGGGCAAGATCGGCAAACACACTGATCGCTGAGCTTAAGGATTGACTGTGCAGTACACTGGCTAACTGATTGATAAAGCCTGAAAGACTCTGATTTGTCATCAGTTGGCTTTGGCTGAGCACGCCTTGACTGCCCAGTTGCCACAGCAGGTAAATCAGCAGCGGTAATGCCGAGCCGAGCAACATGATTTTACGCAGGCTTTTGACCTCAACGCCTAAGTAGCGCACCACGGACGGAATCGAGCCATGAAAACCAAACGAGGTAAAAATCACTGGGATGGCCGACACAATAAGCCCTTGCTCCAGCGGCAATTCGAGTAAATGTGTGCCTTCCACCTGCGGCAGTAATAACGCCAGCATCAAGATCAACGCAATGATTTTCAAACTAAAGAGCACGCGATTAATCAAATCGACACAATGGGTGCCTAAGCCGACAATGGTGCCGACTAACAGGGTAAAGAAGATGGCGCCGGCCTGTGGCGGCAGATTTAATCCTAACCAAGCATTGAGCTTTTGATTGACTTGCTCGCCGCCACCCGCGATGTAGGCGGCGCACAGGGCGTAGAGTAAAAACATCAGGGCAACACTGGCAATCACTTGGCCTTTAACGCCCAAAAGCGTGCGGGCTAATTGGTTCAGGCTGGCATCACTCGGGGCAAATTGATGGATTTCAACCATAAGTAGGGCGGTGTAGGCCATCAATGCCCAGAGGATTAGCATAATCATGCTCGATACACCAAAGCCGAGTCCTGCTGAGGCGATGGGGAGTGCGAGCATGCCCGCGCCAATGGTGGTGCCTGCGATCAGCAGTAAACTGCCGAAAAATTTATTTTGTGTCATAACTTACGCTCAAACGTCTTAATGAATGGCTCGAATATCTCAGTTAAAAGAGATAAAGGCTTAAGCAGAATGGCGGCGCGATACGGCGGCTGAGAGCTGTACCAGTACCAGTACAAAGCGTTGGGTTCGTGGCGCAATCTGCGGATCGTTGGGGATATGGCCACAATGGAAGGTCAGGCGAGTGTGCCTATCTATGCCATTGCGGCTACAGATAGGGATAATAAGCTGTTGTAATACACATAAAACGCGCCTTTGATTGGGTTTAATTCGACACTTAAATTACATCTAATGACTTCATCACATCTAATTGCTTGGTCACATCACATAACGAAGGCAATTCGGCCTGTTTTTAAAATTTGTCTTAAATGTTAATAAGTTGAGTCAACGCCTCGATGCCAATATCGAGTACGCTGGCTACGATAGGCAGTTAAGGTGTACTTGTCAACCATTACAACAGTATTTTGCTGATTTTTTGTCAATTACGATGTGATGGCTGATGAGAAGGTATACGGTTTTAGGATTCACTATTTGGGGGGGGAAGGGTTTTAAGGCGCATGATAGAGCGTGGGATGTGGTGTTGGCTAACACTGCGTAAAGAGAGGGTTGCTGCCGCAGACCAAAAAGGCTTGCGGCAGATACTGGTGCAGTAGTGCTTAGTTTTTAGCTTATTTTTGCAGTGCTTTTTGATGGCGAGCGAGTAGATTAGCCGTGATATCACTTAAGCTCAGTTGTTGATCTTCAAGCAGCACTAATAAGTGGTACATGAGATCTGATGCCTCATTAATCAGCTCTTCTTTATCGTGAGTCGCAGCGGCCAGCGCGGTTTCTAGTCCTTCTTCACCGACTTTTTGGGCGATGCGTTTGGTGCCACGGGCAAATAAGGAGGCGGTGTAGCTCGATTCTGGACTTTGCCCTTTACGTGAGGCGATAAGCTCGGCCAGATTGTTTAAAAACGGGTGAGCTTGGCCATCGAGCCAGCAGCTTTCGGTGCCTTTATGGCAGGTTGGGCCATTGGGCAACACCTGTACCAACAGGCTGTCGTTATCACAGTCTTTATCGATGGCAACCAATTTGAGGGTATGACCTGAGGTTTCTCCCTTGGTCCATAAACGTTGCTTAGAGCGGCTAAAAAACGTCACATCACCTGTTGCCAGAGTTTGTTCCAGCGCGGCTTTATCCATATACCCGAGCATTAATACCTTGCCTGATAAGTGGTTTTGGATAACAGCAGGGATAAGTCCATCCTGTTTGTCCCAATCCAGCTTGCTAAAATCCGACTTAGTGTTTGTTTGCGTTGACATAGTATTCACTCTTAATCTATTTGTAGAACCTAGAACCTAGAACCTAGAACCTAGAACCTAGAACCTAGAACCTAGAACCTAGAACCTAGAACCTAGAACCTAGAACCTAGAACCTAGAACCTAGAACCGCTCTAGCGTCTAATCGCGATGCCTTCGGCCGCTAAATATTGTTTTAACTCGCCGATATTGATAATGGCTTTATGGAACACGCTGGCCGCCAGCGCCGCATCCACCTTCGCATCGATAAACACATCGCGAAAATGCGCCATAGTGCCAGCGCCGCCCGAGGCGATTAAGGGCACGTCGCACAGCTGGCGTACTAGGCTTAACTGTTTGATATCATAGCCACCGCGCACACCATCTTGGTTCATCACGTTGAGCACGATTTCGCCGCAGCCGCGTTGTTGTACTTCCTCAACCCAGTCTTGGGTGTACCAAGCGGTTTCTTTGGTGGCGGCTTCATCACCAGTGAATTGCTTCACTTTATAACTGTCGCTTGCCGCATCATAAAAAGAGTCTATGCCGATCACGATACATTGACGGCCAAATTCATCCTGTAGGCGTGAGATTAAACTCGGATCGCTAAGGGCAGGTGAGTTGACCGAAATTTTATCCGCGCCAAAGGCCAGTAACTCACGGGCCTGACTGATGGTTTTAATGCCGCCGGCGACGCAAAAGGGGATATCGATTTGCTCCGCCACTCGGCTCACCCAAGACTTATCGACTACACGGTCGTGGGCACTGGCGGTGATATCGTAAAACACCAGTTCGTCGGCGCCCTCAGCGGCATAACGCGCCGCGAGTGGCACTATATCCCCAACAATTTCATGGTTGCGAAACTGTACGCCCTTGACCACGCAGCCATCTTTCACATCTAAACAGGGGACTATTCGTTTGGCCAGCATTGGATTGCCTCCGCCACATTAAACTGATTGATAAGTAAAGCTTTACCGATAATGATCCCCGCAGCACCACAGTCTCTGACGGCGGCAACATCCTCAAGGGTGGCAATGCCGCCAGAGGCTTGCCACGCGATATCGGGATAGCGGCTGGATAGCTCACGGTAGAGTGCGGTATTGGCGCCTGTGAGGGTGCCATCACGGCTGATGTCAGTTACTAGCGCATGTTTAAGTCCCACTTGGCTAAAGTCTTCAACGATAGATTCTAAACTCTTACCTCCACCGCTTTGCCAGCCAGAAACCGCGACGATTTTCTCGCCGCTCTGATTGATATTCACATCCAGTGCGAGGCAAATTGCCTCGCTGCCAAACTTGTTAAACCAGCCTTTGACTAACTCGGGCTCTTTGACGGCGAGCGAGCCTATCACCACGCGTTTAACCCCAAGGGATAATAACTCGGCGACTTGCTCTTCAGTGCGGATCCCGCCGCCCACCTGAATATTGGCGTTAAGTCCTGCTGTCAGCTTGGCAATCAAAGCTGTTTGGCGTTTAGCAGGATCTTTGGCGCCAGTTAAATCCACGATATGCAGCCAGTTTGCCCCTTGGTCTTGATAGGATTGCAACTGGGCCAGTGGGCTTAAATCGAAGGTGGTCTGCTGCCCATAATCCCCTTGGTAGAGCCTAACTACTTTGCCATCAATTAAATCAATTGCTGGAATGATCATCTGTTGTCCTTAATTCCTTGTGTGCATTTGCTGCCGCGCTTTATTGCTGAATGTTGTGGCTGAAAAATAGTGGTGGCTCAGCCAAACTTAGCGCCCCAAAACTTAGCTCAGTCAAAAGCTAATAAGCGATTGCATTTATTGCATTTTTAAAAAGTTACCTAGGATTTGTGCGCCCACGGCGGCGCTCTTCTCGGGGTGAAATTGCACGCCCATAAAGTTGTCTTTACCGATGGCGGCGCTAAAGTCCTCACCATAACGGCATTGTGCCAAGGTGTAGTCGCTTAATGGTGCGCGGTAACTGTGCACAAAATACACGTAACTACCGGCTGGAACACCGGCAAACAGCGGGTGAACCTGAGACGGATTACTAAAGGTCAGTTGGTTCCAACCCATGTGCGGCAGAGGTAAACCTTCGGCCTTAAGCGTTTGACGGTCTAGCTCGTCAATCTCGGTTGGAATAATGCCTAAGCATTGGCAATCCTGCGCTTGGCCGCCGCGTTCTTTAGAGAGGAGGGTAAGCATTTGCATCCCTAAACAGACGCCCAGCACGGGTTGAGTTAACCCTTGAATTAATTCGACTAAGGCTTTTTCCGTTAATAAAGCCATCGCAGCGCCAGCGCTGCCGACACCTGGCAGTACCACCCGTTTGGCGGCTTTAATGCTGGCTTTGTCATCGGTGACTAACACCTTAGCGCCGAGACGCTCAAAGGCGAAACGGACCGAACTTAAGTTGGCGCAACCTGTGTCTATGATGACAACATCAAATTCATCTATGTTTGCTGACATTGGGTTTTCCTATTGATGGGTCAGTGGGGAAGCGGTTTGTCGCCGCATTCCCGAAACTGCCCCTCGTTAAAATCATCAGGCTTTATGTTATTTGCTCACGTACCTATTTTCAGTCAAGAAGCAGATAACAAATGTTTTAGCGCGGTGTTAGAGCACGCCTTTACTCGATGGCAACACATCACCTTCGACTTTTACGGCCTGACGCAGCGCGCGACCAAGCACTTTAAATAGCGCTTCGACCTTGTGGTGATCGTTGTCTCCTTCTGCTGCCACATGTAGGGTGCAGCGTAGGCCATCGGCAAAAGATCGGAAAAAGTGCGGTACCATTTCGGTTGCCATTTCACCGACTTTTTCACGTTCAAATTGGGCGGCGAATTTAATAAAAGGCCTGCCGGAAAGATCGAGTAAGCATTCGCCTTTGGCCTCATCCATCGGCAAACTAAAACCAAAGCGGGCAATACCGCGTTTATCGCCCAGTGCTTGGCGCAGCGCATCCCCAATTGCCAATGCCGTGTCTTCAACGCTGTGGTGATCGTCTATTTCAAGATCGCCATCGACATTCACCTCCATTTTGAAATTCCCGTGGGTGGCGATTTGATCCAGCATATGGTCGAAGAATCCAATGCCAGTGTTAATGGCGCCTTTGCTGGCATTGTCGAGATCGACAGTCACGCGAATATCGGTTTCCTTGGTGGTGCGTACCACAGTCGCGGTGCGGCCCTTATTGAGTAAGGCATCGGCAATCGCGTCCCAGCCTAGGCTGCCACGCTGATATTGAAAGCTTTTAATCCCCATGGCATTACCCAGCTCCACATCTGTGTGTCTGTCACCAATCACGGCGGACTGGGTAAAGTCGACGTTGCCTTGGGTTAAAAAGTCTTTTACAAGTCCCAGTTTAGGTTTACGGCAGCTGCAATTTTCATCGTTAAAGTGTGGGCAGATGAGCACATCTTCAAACTTAACCCCTTGGCTAGACAGGATTTGCATCATCATATTGTGCGGCGCATCGAAATCTTCCTGCGGGAAGGAAGGGGTACCGAGTCCATCCTGATTGCTGACCATTACCAACTTAAAACCGGCTTTTTGCAGGCGCAATAAGGCGGGGATCACTTGGGGCTCGAATACCAGTTTGGCGAGGCTATCGACCTGTTTGTCGGTGATGGGCTCTTCAATCAAGGTGCCATCGCGGTCGATAAAAAGTATTTTCTGGGCGACATTTGGGGTAAATACTGGGTTCATGCTGCTACCTTTCAATTCAGTTTGTTATCTTTATAAAATCAGTCTATTAGGCCAATGCTGTTATAAGACTTGCACCCAAAGCTCACAGCTTTTGCGATTCAAAGAGTGACACTAAGCGGTCGGTGTCAGCCTGAGAGCTAAAGCTAAAACGAATGGCTTTTGCCAGCCTTGGGTCCTTATAGGCTCGTGCGACAATGCCATTGTCGATAAGCAGCTGTGCCACTGTTGCTACGTCGTCAAACTCGGCTAAGACATAGTTGCCATTAGGTTTTAGCACGGCGCCGCCCCATTGCTCGCAGTACAAATTCAGCGCCGCCGCGAGTCGCTCTCCCTGAGTATTGAGCGCTTTGACTTGGGTTTTCATCCGCGCAATCCCAGCAGCTGAGAGCGCTTGCACGGCCACTTCACTTACGGGCAATGGCACGGGATAGGGCGCAATTACCCGCATGATGATTTCGATAATTTCTTCATTGGCAAGCAAAAAGCCGCAGCGCGCGCCTGCTAAGGCAAAGGCTTTTGAGAGGGTGCGCAGTACAACGAGATTTGGGTAAGACTCGAGTAAATCCGCGACGCTATATTCTGGGCAAAATTCGATATAAGCCTCATCGACCACGACAATGGAGTCGGGTAGGGCTTGGATGGCTTGCTCTATGCGCGCCTTATCAATCACAGTGCCAGTTGGGTTATTGGGATTGCAGATAAACACTAACTTAGCGCCGCGCGTGGCCGTTGCAAAGTCGGCAGGGAGACCGTATTCAGCACTTAAGCTTAATGCCTTAACGCCTACATTAAAGGTTTGTGCGCTAATGGCGTACATGCCATAAGTGGGCCCAAAGGTCGCAATGGAATCTATGCCTGGGATGCAAAAGGCACGAATAAGTAGCTCGATGGCCTCATCGGCGCCGCGACTGGCGACAATTTTGCTTTCCACTACACCGCTATATTGGCTATAGGCATTGATTAACGCGGGCGGTTGGCACTCGGGGTAACGATTTAACTTAGATAAATCGAGTTCGCCGACGGCCACATTATTAAAGGGCGATTCGTTAGCGTTGATCCAAATATCCCCACGACCACCGAGCCTGCGAGCACTTTGGTACGGTGTTAACTCGAGCAGTTCGGGCCGCGCAAGACGGGCGGCAAGGGTTGTTGGCTCGATGCTTGTGTTATCGAGAGTATTGTTATCGAGAGTGTTGCTGGCGCTATTGGCGCTCGGAACCTTTGTTACTGGCACATTGCTCGTTGGCGCTTGGCTAATTGGTACTTGGCTCATCCTATATCATCCTAAGTCTTGCTACGGCTTTCATTAACGCTGAAGCGTACTGTTATTTCGTCTTGCTACTATCAGTCCTTAAGACTGGCTAAGCGTATCGCGACCGCATTTTTATGGGCATCGAGTAACTCATTGCTGGCAAGGGTCATCACCGCTTGCCCGAGTCCGAGTAGGCCCTTGGCACTGAGTTCTTGCACCGTAAAGCGGCGGCTAAAGTCGGCCAAGGAGAGGCTCGATACCGCGCGGCTGTAACCGTAAGTCGGCAATACATGGTTAGTTCCACTGGCATAATCTCCAACCGATTCAGGTGTATAGGCGCCTAAAAACACTGAGCCTGCGGCACGAATATGATTTAGTACGTCCCGTGGGAAGCGGGTTTGAATAATTAAGTGTTCAGGCCCGTAACGATTCGATACCTGTGCTGCTTCCAGCATATCTTTGACTAAAATGGTGCGGCTACTGTTTAGGGCAGTTGCGGCAATCTCTTGGCGTGGCAGAGCGGCCAGTTGTGACTCGAGTGCTTGATTCACAGCTTGTGCTAATGGCTCAGAATCCGTGACTAAAATGACCTGCGAATCTGGACCATGCTCTGCTTGCGAGAGTAAATCTGCGGCAATAAACTGCGCATTGGCATCGCTATCGGCAATCACTAATACCTCGGAAGGGCCTGCGGGCATATCAATAGATACAGTGCAGCGACCGTCCTGCGAGACTAAGCGCTTGGCTTCGGTGACATAACGATTGCCTGGGCCAAAAATCTTATCGACGCTGGGAATCGTTTCAGTGCCAAAGGCCAGTGCGGCAATGGCCTGCGCGCCGCCCACTTGATAGATTTCGGTGATCCCACAGGCGTTTGCCGCATACACAATTGCATCGTTAATCGGCGGCGGACTCACCAATACGCGTTTTTCGCAGCCAGCAATTTTGGCAGGTAGGGCCAACATCAGTACGGTTGAGATTAATGGGGCGCTGCCACCGGGAATATATAAACCGACTTTTTCAATCGGTTCGCTACGAAGCTCGCAGCGAACCCCCGCTTGGGTTTCAATGTCGATGGGGCGAAATTGCTGCGCGCTGTGGAACACATCAATATTGGCCATCGCTTGGGCAATGGCGGCTTTAAGTTCGGGCGATACCCGCGCGCTGGCGGCGCTAATCTCGCTTTCACTTAAACGCAGACTGTCGATATTTGCACTATTAAAGCCATCAAACTTTTGATTAAACTCTTTCAATGCTGCATCGCCACGGCTAGCAACGGCATCGATAATTGCCCGAACACGTTGTTCTAAGCCGCTGTCACCAATTAAAGGTGAGCGTTGGAGCGCGGCTTTTTGTTCATCGGTGGATAACGCTGCCCAAGTCAAAATATCCATAGATCACCCCATCATTTTTTCAATTGGCATGACGAGGATTGAGCTGGCACCGAGCGCGGTGAGTTCTTCCATGGTGTCCCAGAATAAATCTTCGGTACTCACGGCGTGAATGGCCACTCGATTAGTATCGTCGTTTAATGGCAGTACTGTTGGGTTTTCGGCGCCGGGCAGCAGGGCGACAATTTGATCTAGGGTTTCAGTGGGCGCGTGCAGTAAAATATATTTACTTTCACGGGCGCGGATCACGCCGTTTACGCGGGATAAAATCCGATCGATTAAGGCTTGTTTGCTCGGCGTTTGAGTTTGGGTCGATTGAATAATGCAGGCCATGGAGCGGTAGATGACTTCAGTCTCGTATAAACCATTGGCTTCAAGGGTTGCGCCAGTGGAGACTAAGTCACAAATGCCATCGGCAAGCCCTGCACGCGGTGCAACTTCAACCGAGCCTTTTAACATACAATCGCGATAATTTATGCCTTTTTGTTGCATAAAACGGCGCAGCAGATTGGGGTAGGAGGTGGCAATTCTCAAGCCTTCTAGGGATGAGGCATCGGCATAGCTAAATTCGGTTGGCACGGCTAACGAGAGACGACAGGCGCCAAAATCTAATTGGCGTAATTTTACATATTCAGCTGGTTTATTTAGGGTTTGGCGTTCGATTTGCTCTTCTTCGAGCACGTTCTCACCAATAATGCCTAAATCGACCACGCCATCCATCACCAGTCCTGGAATATCATCGTCACGTACTCTGAGTAAATCGATAGGCATGTTGTCTGCGTGTGCGATAAGACGTTGTTCGTTAATGGAAAACTTAACACCGCAGCTCTTGAGTAATTGCTGAGAGTCGGTTGATAGGCGACCCGATTTTTGAATGGCAATACGTAAACGGTTTGATTCAGTCATAATTTTATCTCGCTCAAAGTTAACAAATTCAAAATGATATTCTTTCGTTTCACGCTTTAACTGGTTTATCGGCACCGCCAGTAAATGTGGCGGTTAACATATTGAAATTAATTACTAATTATCTATTAAATCGTTAGTTAAAAAGCCCAAAAGCAAAAACCCCCGGAATTCCTTCCAGGGGTTTATGATCATCTTTGAATCAGTCCGCCAGAAGGATATAGTCCTTCGGCAGTGAGCGTCCGAAGGCTACCGCATATGGTGGTGATGGTGGATAGCGTTCAGTAGTTGGCTCATATGACTCTCTATACTCTGTGATTCTGTTGAATTTGGTGTTGGTGGATACTTATCCATCGAACGTTTTTTTAAGCTAACCGCTTTCTGTGCCGTTTGCAACAGCTAATTTTAACTAAATAAGAATATTTATGCGTTTTGTGAAAATGTTTCATCTTGGTGGTCGCAGGACGATAATCTGCTTATCGCAAGGAGGGGTGAATTAGGGGATAGGCACAAAGCCGATGCTGCATTTAGACAAATTCGGCTGGCGGTAAGTATGGTAAATCTTGTCTAACAGCGTTCAATCTAGACTGGCGGTTGTTGCTAAGTGTCAGTCACAGCGATAATGCAGGATTAGCGCGTGACATGCCTTTTACCGTGTTAAATATTCTCCAAACAGGCGATCAACTGTTTGTTGGCAATATTTGTCTTCACCACGCCAATATTCGGCAAATACCCAGTCATTTTTGCCTTGGCGTTGTCTATCGACAGTATTGGGTTTTAATATTCCCAGACTGGCTAATATTTCGATTAATATTTGTCGCTCAGCTTTACTCGACTTAATCACATTCGCTAATCTTTTCTCTAGTGTACTGGGATAATCGCTCGGGTCTGACGTTTCGATAATCGTTAAGATCTCCCTAAAACAGGCCATATCTTCTGACGTCGGCTCTGGAAGATGGGCATTAATAAATTGGCTTAAATCAAAATAGGTATACAAAATATCCCCATGGCGCACGCCGCCCCATTTTATACGCTCGAAATTGAATACGTTAATATCCACCTCGATATAGGATTCGCTTCCTCTGATGCCATATTGACTGTCTCGGCAAATGCCGCAGGTATAGGAGTGTGCAGTTGGTTTGCCATCCTTATAAGAAGAGCCTGAAATGACAGGTGTGTATTGATGAAATGGGATTTTTTGGGCGATCGCATAGGATGCAAGGGATGAGCGCCAATCCAATCGCCTAGAGGTTAAACTGCTTAAAAATCCTTTTGTTACTTGTGCTGGCGAAATGCCTCTAACTAGCGATGTGATGGCAAGGATGCATTCATCGTGGCAGATAGTTAAAGGCTCAAACATTAATCCTTTCGATTTGGCATAGATAAAGTCGGGATCGGAGATACTTCTGTTTTTTACGTCAATCCAACCATTCTTCCAATAGGTGGAGAATAAAATCCTTTTTGCTTTTTTATCCATAGCTGATTCTATTTTATCCTTTAACAATTGTTTTAATTTATCTTATAAAAGCGCAATTAAAGCGGTTAGCTCTCTAAATTCATATAAGCATCGTTTTGATAGTAATAACTGACAGCATGAATTATGTCATGCAAGGTAGCATGTGGCAGCTGTTGCACTAAATTAGCCTTGATGCTTTGCAAATCCGCAATGCTTAAAAAGTATTGATAACCTTGAGTTTGCGGGTAGAGAGGCTCATCCTGTTGGTCGCGTTCTTCTTCAAGCTCATCGTCAATGATTAACACCGACATTGTGGGACTTAATGGTTGTTCTAGGGCTTTGTACACATCCAAGTGCCACGAAAAAGAACCTAGTTGGGATAATAGGGTTTCCAAGGTTAATGTTAATCGCATGAAATATCCTTTTGAGCGAGCTTCATTTACATCATTATGGCGAGTGAATTTTGGTTAAGGATTCAATAGACCTAGCATGAATTCGGTTAACGCAAATGATGAGAAAATAAACAGTAAATTAATCAAAGCCCGCATAATCCAAGGTAATGTACCGTAGGAAAGGCGATATTTATTTGAGGCAATCACTATAACTCCCATGATGGCAAACCAAGGTGTAAAAAAGAATATGGTTTGCCGTTTAACCAGAGCAACAGCAAGATCATGTAGTGCACCGCTGACCAAAAAGGTGACTAGTACGGCGAGCCACATCGGCAGAAACTGACTGATAGGGCGCATAACATTGCGGGATAAATAATAACCCCAAATCGGATTCCAATAATGCCAAAAAATGGGGAATGACTTAGCACCCAGGGCGCGTGATAGCATATTCCTCATCGAGTGACTGGCACCCAGTGGAACACCATTTCGCTTTTTCACATATTGTGACAAGGATAAGGTCGTTGGCATGGTTAATCTCCGCCTAATGCTTACCACTGAGTGCGTAGCTTGGTACACGTCTCGTAATGTCAGACCTCATGTTCAGATAATTGTTATAGCTTTATTCTTTAATTCCATGCTTTGCGAGAAAAGGTCTAATACGCTCAATTAATTTAGATTGTTTTGTTTGTGCTTCTTGCATGGCGATTTGTGCTCCAGTTTGCATCAATTGTGGCGTTTTTTCTAAGAGTTTTTTACCTGTAGAAGTTTGATAAAATTGGGTTATTTTAATGATTTCTTCATTTGTGAAAGCTTCAGAGTACTGTTTTTTTAATTCGTTTATCACTCTGGGACGATCAACATCTTCATTAAACCATGCTCTATAAATACCCTTAAGTTCTTCTTTAGCCTTATTATCTAATTTATAGTTGGTGGCTATTTGGTCTACTATTGGTAACATAGCTTCAAATCCACCAGCCATTTGTTTATCGATTGACATCACTCTAAACATTTCATCTATTGGTGCTTCTTGCGCTACTACGGGAGTAGATAAAATAAATAACATTAACGGTAATAATTGGAACTTTTTCATTTTATATCCTTAATCATCTCAACGTTTATAAACGTAAACCTTAATTGAGTTATATATCCATAATTGAAGCTTCGTGCAAAATTAAGTCATTAGCACAATCATTAACGCAACTTAGCAGCTTATCACTTAGCAAGCAATCGGAGAAAAGTTGAGTTAAGCCTTTGGTTGTTAAATCATTTAAACTACGCTACTCCATGTTTTAGCTCAAGAAGCTCGGCGCTAGATTAAAACTATTGGTATTATCAGGCGGGCTTAATTACACTGCGGCAACAGCGTTATGCTTCTTAGCGAAGGCTAACGCCTTAACCCACAACCCGCTTTTTTGAATCGTTTTTATAGGAACTCGCTCGCCATTGACTCACTCTCGACGCTCAGCTCCGCGGCAAGCTAAACATCAGCAATCAAATCAGCAGTCGCTTGATGCTCCTCGTTCGATGAGCAGATTGACGAATGAGGTGCTGCGCGCTTTTGCCAACGATGGCGTGCTCGCTACGCATATTCAAGGGTTCAGTGCGCGTCAGAGTCAGGTTGATATGGCGCAAATCATCAGTGAAGCGATTGCGAGTAAGGGCAATGCACTGATCGAAGCGGGTACAGGGGTCGGTAAAACCTTCGCCTATTTAATTCCCGCTATGTTAAGTGGCAAACAAGTGATTGTCAGTACTGGCAGTAAAAACTTGCAGGAACAATTGTTTTTAAAGGATTTACCCGCATTGATATCTATGCTTGGGATTGCGCCCAAGCTTGCGCTATTAAAAGGTCGCAATAACTATTTGTGTCAGTATCGGCTTGATAGGCAGATGCAGGAGGCCAGCCATATTGAGGCGCGATTATTGGACGATTTACTCAAAATCAACCAATGGGCGGGCATGAGTAAAGACGGCGATATTGGTGGCTTAACCTCAGTGCCTGAACATTCTCCCGCGCTTCCCTTAGTCGTCAGTACCAAAGAGACCTGTCTTGGCCAGCGCTGCGAATTTTATGATGCCTGTTTTACCCGTAAGGCTCGCAGCCGCGCGATGGATGCGAAAATCATCGTCGTAAATCATCACTTATTCTTTGCAGACAGTGTGTTAAAGGACACAGGCTTTGCTGAATTATTACCCGATCCCGATGTGGTGATCTTCGATGAAGCGCATTTGCTGCCGGATATCTGCGTCAGTTATTTTGGCCAGCAATCCTCGAGTCGCACTATTGATGACTACCTGCAAAAGTTATTGCAGATTTATCAAACTGAGCTCAGCGATACGGGGCAGATTGCCCAATTTTGTCAGCGTTGTTTAGCCAAATTGAGTGACTGGCATAATGGATTGTTTTCGATTGCCGAGTCGGATTGGCGAATGCTGCTTGGCAATAAGTCAATTGCGCTAGCATCATGGGATTTACTCGCAGAGTTAACCGCGCTGCAAAAACTCTTGCTCGCCCATGTGGGGCGCAGTGAGTTATTAGATGATATTGCCGTTAAACTGGCGGACCTTAACCATAAGCTCAATCAGTTTTTCCAATGTGACAATCCACAGGCTGCCTATAGTGTTGAATTTGGTAGCCGTTTTGTGATGCTACGGATTTCACCGATTAATATTGCCCGCGAATGTCAGCAGTTATTTGTGGCCAATACTAGCTGGATTTTTACCTCGGCAACCTTACAAGTGAACCGCAGCCTAGGACATTTTGCCAAGGAGTTAGGGATCAGTGAGGCCAAGGCGCATATTTTGGATAGTCCCTTTGATTATCCGCGTCAGGCGTTATTTTGTGTGCCGAGGCAACTGGGCAATGTGGCGAATCAGCAGCAAGCAGTCAAACAGTTAGTCGATGTATGTGTCAAAGCGATTGAGGCAGCGCAGGGGCGAACCTTTATTTTGTTTACCAGCCATAAAATGCTTGAGCAAACGGCGTTGGCATTGCGAACTCGGACTCAATATCCGTTGCTGGTGCAGGGCCAAGCGGGTAAACAGAGCTTGCTCACAAAGTTTCGCCAACTGGGCAATGCGGTATTACTTGGCACCAGCAGTTTTTGGGAGGGGGTAGATGTGCGTGGCAAGTTATTAAGCTGCGTGATTATTGATAAATTGCCGTTTGTCTCGCCCGATGAGCCGCTTTACCGTGCCCGCGCCGACAATATTAGTCGTCAGGGCGGCGATCCTTTTACTCAAGTGTCATTACCTCAGGCGATTATTGCGCTCAAACAAGGGGTTGGACGTTTGATCCGTGACGAAAAGGACTGCGGCGTATTAATCCTGTGTGATAATCGGATTGTGAATCGCGCCTACGGACAGGCATTTTTAAACTCCCTGCCGCCGATGGCGCGCACCCGTGATTTAGATAAAGCCTTGGCGTTCTTGAGAACAATACCTTGACACTCGTCTTATGGTTTACTTGGGATGCTTAAATTTTTTTATTTTTATGGAATATGAGCGAAGTATTCAGTTGTTAGATATACATTAAGGCGATACAAACGGGGATAAAAAATGCCACCTGTGAGCAATAGATGGCAAACACCCTTGGAGGTGGGTCAAGTGGCATCCTGCCAAATGGTTCCATTCAAAACAAGTTATTCTTCGGCTTTTGGCTTTAGATTTTTAGTGAGTTAATGGCATGCTTTGCAGGCATCAGCAGGTGCTTTTTCTTCATGAGCGATATGGCAATTAGTGCATGTTAAAACACCATCATGCTTAGTATGAGCTTCACCTGCGAGTGTTTTCATTTCGCCATGGCATGATACACATTGCTCATTTTCAAAAACATAATCCGCAGAAGGTGTTTTATCCTTATGGCATGATTCACAGTCTGATCTTTCTGAATGGCTGTCGGCAAGTGATGCCGCCATTAAACTAGTAGAGAAACACAGTGCACACATGAGCATCATCTTTTTAAGCATGTTATTTTCCTTCTTTTATTGTGGGTTAAATTATCATTCTCAAGCCAGCAAATAAGCTCTTATTCGATCATAAAGAGCTAGTGGCGCAATATAAGCAATGTGCAAACATTGCATTTTTAAATGTCTAATTAGTATTTCTCTTGAAACTTATACCGCTGTTTTATTATTAATGTGTACTGAAATACATTAGGGCTTAACAGAGTTTATTAAGCTTAAATTAATAGTTTTTTGAGATTTAACTTGGCTTCGTGAATATATAATAGATTTTTAAGGTGGCAAAACGTTGATCGTTATCAAAGGTGAATGGATGAATGCTTTTTTAGTTTAAAAATATGATCAAGATTTTATTGTGGGGGTGATAAATTCGATAATCCAAATCTAAATTTTAACATTTAGATTTTATTTTAATTTATTTAGGAATTCTAGATTATAGAAATGAATTAATTAGGGATTAACCAGATGGCGATTCGTTATTTAAGCAACAAGGGTGCTTGGCTCCCTTGTTGCTTAGCTCTTCAACGATTAGATTTTTAAACCCACCATCAGCTGGTCCAATTGCCCCGCGGTGGCTTGCAACTCATCACAACCCGATACCGATTGGTTCGCCGATTGCTCGACATCGTGGGATTGATTGCGAATTTCCATCAGATTGGTCGCGATTTCGTTAGCTACGGCCGATTGTTCTTCCGCAGACGTGGCAATCAACACACTCATTTCGAACACGCGGCTGCTATGGTGGGCAATCGACTCGAGATCTTTACCCGTTTGCAGTACATGCTGTTTGCCTTCACTTGCTTGACTCACGGTGCGAGACATCACTTGAGTGAGGTTACGTGTGCCTTGTTGCAGCGACTCAATCATGGCTTTAATTTCTACCGTTGCAGCTTGCGTGCGGCCAGCGAGGGTTCGTACCTCATCGGCCACTACCGCAAAACCGCGACCCTGTTCGCCGGCACGCGCCGCTTCAATCGCGGCATTGAGGGCGAGTAGGTTAGTTTGTTGCGAGATAGCATTAATAGTTGAAACGACTTCATCAATCTTACTGGCGTTGTCGTTGAGGGTATTGACCGCATTCGATGCAGCAGAAATTTCATCCGACAGTACATCAATTGCGCTTACTGTGGTTTCAATATCCTTAGAACCCGCATTGACCTGTTGATTCGCCTCTTGGGTTTCGGCGGAGGATTGTTCGGCATTGCGTGCCACTTCTTTTACCGCAGCGGTCATTTCTTCCATCGCCGTGGCTAAGGAGTCGAGGTGCTGACGTTGATTGACCGCAAGGGCTTGTCCTTGCTGAGCCGTACTTCTAAAAGATGAAACCACTTCGCGGATCTTGCTGGTGGATTCTGCTATCTGCTTCACCAAGTTGTGCTGGCGCTCGACTAGCGTGTCGATACTGATAGCTAAGATGCTGAATTCATCTTTGACTTCGAAGAAGTTCAATCGGCCTGTCAAATCCCCAGACGCCGCGCGTTTAAGTGCCATGACTGTGGTGTAGAGTGCACCGCCAACGAAGGTAGAGATGTAGTAGCTAAACAGGAAGAGCACGAATAACAGCACTGCCATCAGGCTGTAGACTAAGATATTGTCATCGGCTAAAAGGGCGTTAAGTTGACGATCATCGACGGGAATGATGGTCAGCATATTTTGATCATTAACCGAGCTAACAGCCCGATTAGGTGAACTGCTGGTATCAATACCACCACCGCTGCGCGCAAGGGTTTGTGCGCGGCTATCAGCCTCAGAAACTGTAACAATCTGAACATTCTGTAAGCCTTGGCTCAGCTGATTAGGTAAATTTTGGCGTTCTTGCTCGGGTAGCTTGCTAGAAATCTGCGCGGCGAGTTGATTGATTTTCTGGGAAGTGTCTTGGAGCCCATGCAAATGGCTTTCAAGCAGGGTATCCCTAAACTGAGTATTTAAAAATACCGCTAATCCCACAATCATAAACATCGGAACTAGGGCGAGAATTGCAAATTTGGTTTTTAAGGTCATGTGGATAAGGTATTGATCTATCCAGCGAAATTTAACTTCTTTCATTAGCGCCTCGATAAATTGGGCTGTGACCAAATGGATATCGGTCGATTTGCCATAGACTTTATGTTTTTCTGCTTAGTAAGCTGTTGCTTGTATTATTGTTGTCCAATTGCAGCATTTTTGTTTGTTTTGCAGCAATTTTGGCAAGGTACAAACATAAGTTTACAGTTTAGTTACATGTGTCGCCAGTGGTTAGTGCGTGATCACGTGACTGCTGTAAAAATCGACAAATGTCTTTCGAAGGCGATCAACTTGGAAGGTTTGTTGGGATAACACATGAATTTACATGATAAAAACCCCGAATAAGCCCTAGTAATATGCCGCTCGCTCGCGTAAAATTTCTCTCCTTTATTTCGTTATAGCTAGCAAAGCGTCTGGCATTAACGCCCGATAACCTGAGCACCGAAATAGCCTGAAAGTTTGGCGCCCATAGCACTTGTTTATCAAGCGCGACTATGCAGTGGAAGAGAAAATGCAGCAGTTAACTGAGATCGTAGAACAAGCCTTAGTCATTATTGACCAGGCCAGTGATCTAAAAGCACTGGATGATATCCGTGTCGATTACCTAGGTAAGAAAGGTAAGATCACCGACATGATGAAAATGATGGGCAGCTTAAGTCCTGAAGAAAAACCCGCTTTTGGTCAGGCGGTCAATGATGCGAAACAGGCCATTCAACAGAAATTAACTGAGCGCATCGACGTCCTGAGAAGTGCAGAGCTAGAAGCCAAATTAATTGCTGAAAAGATTGATGTGACACTACCTGGCCGCACTATCGAAATCGGTGGTTTACACCCAGTGACTCGCACCATTGAACGTATCGAAACCTTTTTTGGGGAATTAGGGTTTTCGGTAAAACAAGGCCCTGAAATCGAAGATGATTTCCATAACTTCGACGCCTTGAATATCTCTGAGCACCACCCAGCGCGTGCCGACCACGATACGTTTTATTTTAATCCTAAGCTGATGCTGCGTACCCAAACCTCGGGCGTGCAAATTCGTACTATGGAAACGGAAAAGCCGCCACTGCGGATTATTTCACCGGGTCGTGTGTATCGTAACGATTACGACCAAACTCACACACCAATGTTCCACCAAGTGGAAGGTTTGCTGGTCGATGAAAACGTTAACTTCGCCGAATTAAAAGGCGTGTTGCATGATTTCCTGCGTAACTTCTTTGAGGAAGATTTGCAGGTGCGTTTCCGTCCTTCTTACTTCCCATTCACTGAGCCTTCAGCCGAAGTGGACGTAATGGGTAAAAACGGCAAATGGTTAGAAGTGTTAGGCTGCGGTATGGTGCACCCAAATGTGCTGCGTAGCGTGGGCATCGATCCAGAAAAATACTCTGGTTTTGCTTTTGGTATGGGCGTTGAGCGTTTAACTATGCTGCGTTACGGCGTAAACGATCTACGTGCGTTTTTCGAAAACGACCTGCGTTTCCTGAAGCAATTTAAATAACGGAGCTGTATAGCATGAAATTTAGCGAATCTTGGCTTCGTGAGTGGGTCAATCCTGCCGTTAGCCGTGAAGCATTATCCCACCAGATCACTATGGCTGGACTCGAAGTCGATGGTGTTGATGCCGTGGCTGCCGAGTTTAACGGCGTTGTGGTTGGTGAAGTGGTCGAATGTGGCCAGCACCCAGATGCAGACAAACTGCGCGTGACTAAAGTCAGTGTCGGCAGTGGCGAGCTTATCGATATCGTCTGTGGCGCACCAAACTGCCGTCAAGGCTTAAAAGTGGCCGTAGCAATGGTCGGTGCCGTACTGCCAGGCGATTTTAAAATTAAGAAGGCTAAGCTGCGTGGTATGCCTTCAGAAGGCATGCTGTGTTCATACAGCGAGCTGGGTATTGATATCGATAGCGATGGCATTATCGAACTGCCATTAGATGCGCCATTAGGCACGGATTTACGTGAGTATCTCCAGCTTGATGATGCTGTGATTGAAGTGGATTTAACCGCTAACCGTGCCGATTGCTTAGGCATGGTAGGTTTGGCCCGTGAAGTTGGCGTGTTAAACCGTCAAGCGGTAACCGAGCCACAATGGCAAACCGTGACGCCAACGATTGATGCCAAAGTGGCTATCAATGTGAAGGAAACCGCAGCTTGCCCACGCTACTTAGGTCGTGTGGTGAAGAATGTGAACGTGAAAGCGGCTACGCCATTATGGATGCAGGAAAAACTGCGTCGCAGTGGTATCCGCTCAATCGATCCTATCGTCGATATCACTAACTTTGTGTTGGTTGAATTCGGTCAACCTATGCACGCCTTCGACCTTGCCAAACTGACTGGCGACATCCAAGTGCGTTTAGGTAATGGCGAAGAGAAAATCACCCTGCTCGATGGCAGCGAAGTGACTATTCCAAACGACACTCTAGTGATTGCCGACGATGCGCGTCCATTAGCGCTTGCTGGCGTGTTTGGCGGTGAATATTCGGGTGTGAGCGACACTACCCAAGACATACTGCTTGAATGTGCGTTCTTCGCGCCGTTAGCGATTATGGGTAAATCACGCCGTTTAGGTTTGCATACCGATTCATCACACCGCTTCGAGCGTGGTGTTGACCCAGAGATGCAACACAAAGTCATGGACCGTGCGACTCGCTTAGTACTGGATATTTGTGGCGGTGAAGCGGGCCCTGTGGTTGAAGCCAAATCTGACGCTGACTTACCAAAACCTGTGCAAATCTTATTGCGTCGCAGCAAGTTAGATAAAATTCTCGGTCACCATGTTCCCGATAGCGACGTGGTTGAAATCCTCGAGCGTTTAGGTTTTAGCGTAGTCGCAGGTGAGGGGTGCTGGCAGGTTACGACCGCCACTTACCGCTTCGATATGGCGATTGAGGAAGACTTAATCGAAGAAGTGGCCCGTATCTACGGTTACAACAACATTCCAAACGTTGCGCCCGTGGCGTCACTGCGGATGTCAGACCATAAAGAAACCGACTTAAGCCTCAAGCGCGTACGTTCGCTGTTAGTGGCCCGTGGTTTCCAAGAAGCTGTGACTTACAGTTTCGTCGATCCTAAGCTGCAAAATCTGGTTCACCCAGGTGAGCAAGCCATGGTGTTACCGAACCCGATTTCTAACGAAATGTCGGCCATGCGGTTGTCGATGTTCACTGGATTATTGACTGCGGTTGGCTACAACCAAAGTCGTCAACAGGGTCGCGTGAGACTTTTTGAAACTGGCCTGCGCTTTGTTCCTGATATTCATGCAGAATCCGGTGTAAGACAGCAAGCAATGCTCGGTTGCGTCATTACAGGGCTTCAAAATGACGAACATTGGTCAATGGAATCGAAAACCGTTGATTTTTTCGACCTTAAAGGTGATTTAGAAGCAATTATCGGCTTGACAGTTTCCGCATCAGAATTTAGCTTTAGAGTAGCGACGCATTCTGCTCTTCATCCAGGGCAATGTGCTGAAATATTGAGAAATGATCGAGTGATCGGTCATATAGGTGCTATCCATCCTAGTTTGGAGAAGCCTTTTGGACTCAATGGTAAAACCATCGTTTTTGAGTTGGAATTGGATGCTTTATTGCATACCAGTTTACCGCTAGCCCAAGCTGTATCTAAGTTCCCGGCTAATCGTCGTGACATCGCAGTAGTCGTAGATGAAAGTGTATCTGCAGGCGATGTAATGAAATTGATAAGAAAAGTTGGCGAAAATCAGTTGGTTGGCATAAACTTGTTCGATGTATACTTAGGTAAAGGTGTTGAGCCCGGCAAGAAGAGCTTGGCGATAGCACTTACATTACAAGACACTACTCGTACACTTGAGGAAAAAGAGATCGCTGAAACTGTAGATTCAGTTGTTTCTGCCCTGAAGACCGAGTTCAACGCATCGTTGAGGGATTAAAGTATGGCACTTACCAAAGCCGAAATGGCAGAACATCTTTTTGAAACACTCGGTATAAACAAGCGTGTAGCCAAAGAGATGGTTGAGTCGTTCTTTGAAGAAATTCGAGGCGCACTTGAAAGTGGTGAGCAGGTCAAGTTATCTGGCTTTGGCAACTTTGACCTTAGGGATAAGAATCAAAGACCGGGAAGGAACCCAAAAACAGGCGAGGATATCCCGATTTCCGCTCGCCGTGTCGTGACCTTCCGTCCCGGCCAGAAACTGAAAACTCGCGTAGAAGCTTCTAACGCGGGCAAGTAATTTTAGATGTTCGACAGTAAAGCCACTCCTTCGTGAGTGGCTTTACTATTTTCTTTTTATGGTGAATGGCTTTTCTACTGTCTGAGGTGATTTCTTTGTCAAGACAGCCCAAACATTTTGACCGACGTTTTCAACTGGCGTTATTGCACCCTAAATATTGGGTTACTTGGTTGGCGATCGGTCTATTAGTGATTTTTGGGATCATGCCCGCGTGGCTGCGTGATCCTATTGCTAGAACCTTGGCCAAACTGGTGGCGCCTATTGCGAAAAAGCCGATAAGTATTGCCAGGGCGAACTTAAAGGCGTGTTTCCCTGAAAAATCCGCCGCAGAAATAGAAGCCTTAATTGATGACAACGTGCAGAACTTCGTATTAGTGCTGTTATCGCAAGGTGAGCTGTTGGTACGATCTAAGGCGCATTTACGCCGCCGTGTGAATTTGATGGGCTTTGAGCATGTACAAGCGGCGCAAGCAGTAGGGCAGCCGGTGATATTTATCATGCCCCATGTGTGGCCTATTGATTATGCTGGGCTGAGGTTAAACCTCGACTTGCCCATGGTCACTATGGCAAAGGCCCATAAAAACGCGTTATTTAACTGGTTTAATAATCGGGTACGTAGCAGTTGTGGTGGCCACGTTTATATGCGAGAGGCCGGAATTCGCGCCTTATTAGCAGAGCTTAAGCAGAACAATAGCTTTTTCTACCTGCCCGATGAGGATTTAGGCCCAGATCAGAGTGTATTTACCCCGTTTTTAGGCACAGTCAAAGCGACATTACCCGTGGTTGGCCGATTGGCTCAGGCGGGAAATGCCCAAGTGCTGCCGGTGAAAATTGGTTATAACCAAGCTTCACGCCAGTTTGATTTAACTGTGATGCCCCCCATTGCCGCCGAAGACATGGTCGGTAAGGAAAACGAGGCGTTAGCACTGAATAAAGCGGTTGAGCAAGTGATACTCGCTTATCCAGAGCAGTATATGTGGTTCCTAAGATTGCTAAAGACTCGCCCTGAAGGGCAAGCCTCAATTTATCAGTAAGCGTTATTGCTTATTGTAAACCCGAATAATAATGGCTTTAAGTGTGTAGACTTAAAGCCATTTTTATCACTGAAGCCGTGCTTATAATCGATTAAATATCCTCTGCTTGCTCCATTTCGAGCTGCATCAGCAGCATATCTTCACCCTCTAATACCCGCGTATGATAACTGTTACAGGCGGGGCACACGATTGAACGCTCACCGAGCACCGACTCTTGTTGGCAATCTGCACATTTGATCACCAGTGGCTGTAGTGTCATGCAAAGCTCGGCTTCGCGGCAGATCCCATCGAGTTTAAAGGTCTCAAACGCCGTTTGAAGTAGGGTGGGTTCGACACCGCTCATTACGCCGAGTTTGATTGCTACCCGAGTAATTTTAGTTGCTTGATTTGCCCGCGCATGTTGTTCGCACTGTTCAATTAAGGCGCTTACTATAGAATACTCGTGCATTAACAAATCCTTGGTAGCAGTTCACCTTGAGGCAAGTCTAAGTAACGTTTGGTATTCCATGGCGTTCTTAAGATCACTTTTCCTGGAAGTTCGTCGCTGACAGTGCCAATAATTGCCGCGCTTTCGCAGTGACCAAAACGTTGCATAATTTCCAACGCACCAAGGGCGATATCGTTGGGAACGGCCAAGATAAAGGTGCCTTCATTGGCTAAATCCATTGGCTCAAAGCCATAGAGTTCACATAAGCCTTTGACCTCATCACAAACTGGTATGCTCGCCTCATTGACTGTGATGCCGACATTGGCGGCAACGGCCCATTCATTTAATACGGCAGAGAGCCCGCCGCGGGTTGCATCGCGCATAGCATGCAGTGGAATATTAGCAGCGATCAATTGCTCTACGACTGGCCAGAGCGTGGCACAATCGCTTTGTAGCGTGGACTCGAGGGTAAGACCCTCACGCGCCATCAAAATAGCCGCGCCATGGCAGCCGACATCACGGGAGACAATAATCGCATCGCCGGGCGCGACATTGGCCGCCGAGATATTCGGACGTAAAATACGCCCAACGCCTGAAGTATTGATAAATAAGCCATCGGCGCAGCCCTTAGGTACTACTTTGGTGTCGCCACAAACAATTCTAGCCCCACTTTGTTTCAGCTCTTTGGCCATACTGCGTACAATTGTGGTTAAGTCTTTGAGCGAAAAACCTTCTTCGATGATCACGCTACAGCTTAAATATTGAGGCTCAGCACCCATCATGGCGAGATCGTTAACAGTGCCAGCAATCGCCAGCTTACCGATATCACCACCGGCAAAAAACAACGGAGATACAGTGAAAGAGTCTGTCGTAAAGGCTGTCGCACCCTGTAGTTCAAGTTTTGCGGCGTCTTCTTCGCTACGCAAAATCGGGTTATCGAATTCGGCAAAAAACAGATCGCGGATGAGTTTATTCATCTCTTTACCGCCACCACCGTGGCTGAGTTGAATCGCTTTCTCTTTGGTTGATACATCAGCCATGATGTTGCTCCTTGCTATCGATGCCTTGATAGCGGTAATAAGCATTACAAGCGCCTTCGGAGCTGACCATGCAGCTACCGAGAGGGGTTTCGGGATTGCAACCGCGGCCAAAGACTTTGCAGTCCTTCGGTTTGGCGAGTCCACGTAGAATATCGCCGCACTGGCAAGCCTTATGATCATCAATTTCTTTGACGGGCAATCTGTCTTTAAAGCGCAGCTCTGCGTCCCTGTGGGCGTATTCATCCCTTAATTGCAGCGCCGAGTTGGGGATTGGTCCAAGCCCGCGCCAACGAAATTGCGGTCTGATCTGGAAAAACTGTTCAACTTTTGCCTGTGCGGCAAGATTACCTTGCTCAGATACAGCGCGGCTGTATTGGATATCGAGTTCTGCCTTGCCTGCGGCCTTTTGACACACGATACGCAGGATAGACTCCATAACATCCACGGGCTCAAAACCAGAGACCACTACCGGTGTGCCGTATTGCTCTACGGCTGGGCGATAGATTTTGGCGCCACTGATCACACTGACGTGTGCTGGGCCAATAAAGGCATTGACCCTCGCATTAGGATCGTGCATCACGGCATCAATTGCGGGTGGGACTAATACATGGTTGATATGAAAAAACAAATTCGCCAGCTTTTCCTGCTCGGCCAGTTGCAACAATATTGCCGTCATTGGGGTGGAAGTTTCAAATCCAATGGCGAAAAACACCACGGTTTTATTTGGATTATCACGGGCAATTTTGAGCGTGTCTAAAGGATCATAGATAGGCCGAATATCACAGCCTTTGGCTCTGAAACTGGCAAGTGACCCTTGGGAGCCGGGGACGCGGATCATATCGCCTAGCGTCACTAATATCACATCTTCCTGCTGGGCAAGCACTGCGGCTTGATCGATCCGCTCTTTAGGCATAATGCATACAGGGCAACCGGGGCCGTGGATAAACTCAATGTTATCCGGCAGCAAATCCAGTAAGCCGTATTTCATTATGGTGTGGGTATGGCCGCCACACACTTCCATAATGTTGATTTGTTGATCGAGTGAGTGAGCGACCTGGGCAATATCCTTTGCAAGCGAGGCAATGGTTTGGGGATCGCGAAAGCCTTGATAAAGTTGTTTTAATTCAAGCATGTTCAATCCTTGTCGCAGTGTATCGTCTGTGGTTTGTGATCGTTTACAACTGCGGCTGTTGCTTAATGCGTGGTTTCATTTTCAAGTTTTGCGACTATCTCTTGATATAATTCAAGGCTTTGCAGAGCATCATTGCGATCAATTTTATTCATCACAAAACCGATATGAATGAGCACATAATCACCAATAGCCAAGGGTTCAGTCATAAGATGGCTGCTGACATCGCGTCTTACGCCTAAGGTATCGACGGTTACAGATTGGCGCTCGTTATCAACTGCTACCACTTGTGAGGGGATTGATAGGCACATTATTGTGGCTCTCCCACAGTGTTTCGGCGCAGATTTTCATTTAGCCAAGCGGCGACGGCATGCATGGAATCGCCATTTTTAATTGAGACTTCGAGTATTTGAGTGTCCGGATTGAGTTTTTTAAGCTGGGCTTTGGCCTCGTCGACACTGAAATCGAAGTAGGGTAATAGGTCACATTTTGTGATCAGAACCAGGTCAGCACGGCGGAACATTACTGGATATTTTTCAATCTTATCATCGCCTTCGGGAACGGAGAGCAGCACGATATTTTTATGGGTGCCCACATCATAACTGGCGGGGCAGACGAGGTTGCCCACGTTTTCCACAAAGCAAATATCTAACCCTTCCAGCGGCAAGTGATGCAAAGCACCATGCACCATAAAGGCGTCTAGGTGGCATGCACTGCCAGTTTGAATTTGATGGGCTGTAATGCCCTTTGCGATTAAACGGTCAGCATCACGGGAGGTCTCTAAATCGCCTTCAATAACGGCGTAATTAAGTTTTGTGTACTCTTTTAAGTGCTCAAGCAAGGTCGTTTTGCCGCTACCTGGGCTACTCATTAGATTGAAGGCGGTAATATGGTGAGCCTCGAAATGGGCACGGTTGTGGGCAGCTTCTACATCATTTTTATCGAGAATTTTATGGATCACCGACAAGGTTTTTTTATCGTTAAGCTGAGGATTGGTATGCAATTCCTGATGTTTATGTCTGTGTTCGTGGGAATGACCTGTATGGTGATCATGCCCTTGTTGAATCGCAGAGTGGCGGGGTAGAGAGCAGCCGCAGTCTTTACACATCTTGTCATTCTCCTTGTTCTCGTCACAGATTTGAGCTGTTGTCCAAACAATATGGTGATGCTATCGAATAGGGTTAATTTGATTACGCTAATGTTAAGTGTGATACAAATCCTTAAAGGAATCTTTGATGTTCGTCAGGTTATTAGGTCGTTTTGACCCTGATCAATCAGATTTTGGCCATTTGGTCACGGCGCATATCAAGCTCTACGCAGATATGTCATAGCAGCGGTTTATTGGTGGTTTTTATCAATTGCCTCTTGATGAATTCCATACCAAAGCTGGCCAAGGGCGATACCGCCATCGTTAACGGGGATATGTTTGTTGGGGAGCACGGTATTGCCTTGGAGATGAAGTTTACTGAGGCAATATTCGAGCAAATATTGGTTTTGAAATACTCCGCCACATAGCGCAATGGGCAGTGATGGATAGCGCGCAGCATAACTACAAATAGCATCTCCAAGACTATGCAAAAACGCGCGGGCGATAATGCTTTGCCTGTGGGAGGAAAGTGGCGCCTCAGTGATGTGCACGATAAGCTGTTTAAACAGTTGGCTACTACACCAAACTTGCACTTGTTGCGGGTCATCCTCTGATGAACTCAGCGGTAAATCGAGGATAAGTGGCGGTAGATGTTGTTTATCGGCGCGTCTTGCTGCGGCTTCTATCAGCATGCCCGCTTGGCCTTCAAATTGTGTGGTGTCAATCAATCCTAAGGCGCAGGCGAGAGCATCAAATAATCGGCCAACTGATGAGCTTTTAATCGTATTGCCACTTTGCCAGATCCGGTGCAAATTGCTTAACGTTAAGGGGGTCAGGCTTTTTAGGATCGGTAACTCTAAGGTTTGTACCGCCGCTAAACTCATTTGTTCAAACAGCAGTGCCAGTAATAATCGCACAGGCTGTTTTATTGCTTGCTCACCGCCCAGTAGGGAGATGGCTTCAAAATGGGCTAAGCGCTCAGCTTTGTCTAACAAGGTCAATAACACTTCACCGCCCCAGAGACTGCCATCATCGCCAAGACCGGTACCGTCAAAACTAAAGCCTAATACCGGATCTTGGTATTGATTGATGGCCATGACGCTAAGCACGTGGGCATGGTGATGTTGCACGCTTAAGGTTTGGATTGAACGATAGGCTCCACTCTGTGTATCAAGGCTTTTCTGTTGCTGCGCTTCTGCCCAGCGCGATGGTGCGTAGTCTGGGTGCTTATCATGGACAATCAGCTCGTGACTGAAATGATACAGGCGGGCGAAGGTGCCTAAGGTGAGCTCGAAATACTGCTCGGCACTGACACTAAAAAGATCGCCAATATGCGGACTTAAAAACACATTTGCACCAAATCCGAAAGCGATAGCATTTTTTTGCTGTGCTCCCACGGCGAGGATTGAGCGTGTTAGTGGCGCTGTTAATGGAAAACTTAATGGCGCATAACCCCGCGCTAGACGCAGCACTTGCACCTGCGGCGTATTGCCATTTGGCTGTTGAATAAGTTGCACAACACTGTCATCACAGCCGTTGAGTATTGGTCGGTTATGATCGACGATGGCATCCACCACATGCCCAAGTTGGCTGATAAGCGCATCGCAATCGGTGATAATGGGCTCGCCCGACACATTGGCGCTGGTGGCCACTAGCGGGCCATTAAATTGGCTAAGCAGTAAGTGATGCAGTGGCGTATAAGGTAAAAATACACCCAGCTTGGGGATATTGGGTGCGATTTCGGGGCTAAGGTCATGCTCATCCAACGCTTGCATCAATACGATGGGCCGTTCCGGCGAGCTTAAGGTTTGCCACTCCGCCTCCGTGCCCGTAACGTACTGTTTTGCCATTTCAATACTCGGCATCATTACCGCCAGCGGCTTCGCCTTACGCTGTTTTCGCTGCCGTAGTTGACTCACTGCGAAGCTGTTTCTCGCGTCACACATCAAGTGGAATCCGCCGAGCCCTTTAATGGCGAGGATGTGTCCTTGTGCAAGCTTATTGGCCGCAGCGGCCAATACCGCCATGCTGTTGTTTTGCGAGTGGAGCAAGGGCGTCAATGCGATTAGCTCACCCTGAGGTGTTTTTAAACTCAGGCGTGGGCCACATTTTGGGCAACTGACGGGCTGAGCGTGGTACCTGCGATTTAAAGGATCTTGATAGGCCTTGGCGCAATCGGGGCACATAGCGAAATCTGCCATGGCGGTATGATGGCGATCATAGGGTAAGGCATTGATAATCGTGTATCTTGGGCCGCAATTGGTGCAATTAGTAAAGGCATAGCCAAAGTGGCGATCCTGTGGATTGCGCATATCGCCTAGGCAATCCTGGCAGGTACTTTTGTCGGCCGACACGGCAACGAGTGCTGCTAAGCTAGGGTCTTTTGTTTCATCACTTTGGCTATCGCTTTGAACAATCTCGAAGTGTGTCTCCGCTAATTTTACCGCTAGCTGTCCATGGGTTATATGGTCGATACGTGCCAGTGGTGGCGGGTTAGTTGCTAACTCTTGGATAAAAATATCCAGTTTTGCGCTCGGTCCTTGCAGTTCTATCATCACGCCCTTGGCATTATTGAGTACTGTGCCAGTGAGTTGCAAATCGGTTGCCCAGCGGTAGACAAAAGGCCGAAAGCCCACGCCTTGTACTATGCCAGTGATATGCAGTTGGCGACGTTCAATCATATCCTGTTGGTTAGCGGATGAGGCTGCTTGTTTCAATTTCAGTCTTCTTTTAGGTTTGTTCGCAACATTAGAAGATAACAATCTATCCTCTAATGTTGCGATATCTCTGGGGCAAACACGAATGTTAAGTTTTTATCCAAGGGTGTTTAATTGCCGCTGCTTAACATACAGCGCACCTACAGCAAGGTTATCTCCCTCTAAGTCGAGACTACGATTGACCAGTAACGGGAAGTTTTTACCTAAGCGTAAACTCATGCGTTTACAGAGGGTTTCGTTAGCTAACTCATTACCCGCTAAAGCAATTGTCTGTACTCCAATATTTAAGTCTATATGCTCAAGCCAATTAGCAAGGTAATCGGCGAGGGAGTCCTGCATCGCAAAAGCCAGTTGGCTTGGGTCGCTGTGGCCAGCCACTCTAAAGCTCAGTAGTGTGCCAAGGGTTTTGCACCAATTAAGGCTTCGATGGGCTTCGCCTTTGGTGAGAGGGTAATCGATGCGCGGTGCATTCGCTCCCTGATAACGCATGGCTGCCGCCATGAGAGCATCGCTCAAATAGTCTTGTGACTGGGTTTCTTCCTGCGGATTCAAACCAATCAATATCGCGGCAATAGCCCATAGGCTCTGAAGATTATCGCGTCTGCCGTGGAGTTTTAGGCTGAGCAGTTTCAAGTAGTCATCAGGAAACTGACTTTTAAACTTCTGCGCCACCGCTTTTTGCGGGCTGCTGTCGAGCCTGTGGAAAATATCATATCCATTATCGGGCAGCTCAGGTAGGGCAAAAAACAGTGAAGTGTCGCCTTTATTATCGCAGGTGACAATTTGGCTCGGATGATCATGGCTTAAGTAAATCACCGCCGCATTTTTGGCTTGCTTATGGCTGGTAAATTTACCATTTAGCAGTGCAGCAAAGAGCGCTGCATCGGTAATCGTATGATCTTCTTGATCACCTTCGTAATTCGTCTCACTCTCTACTGAGGATAAGACTTGTACGCTAAGCGTGCCTTGGTGCGAGCGTGTTTTTTTATGCGCTTGCCATTGTGCTTTAAAACCGAGAAAGCGAATGTCTTCCCTTAACGGCTCCGGCGCATTGAAATGTTTGCTGATGTTATTAGCATTATCTCCATCTTGGTGGGACAACTGGGCCCATGCGCCATCAACCCAAGCTAATTTGGGCCTATGGTGCTGACCTTGAAGATAAACCCAATCAATTCCTTTTTGCCGCAAAATTTCGCTAAGAACCGCTACCACGCGACTATAGCCAAAACAAATATCGTATAGCGGCGCGAACAGTTTTTGGTGATCTTGAATGGGTCTTGCGCAAATAAGCGGTTTTTCAATGCTGGATAGCGCAACGACTTGATGATCTTTTAAGCAAAAATGCGCATTTAAGGTGTTTGGATTACAGATCAGCAGTTGTGGTCTGCTGGCATCGCGAGCAAACGGTTCTAAGCTTAACGCTATACCTTCACAGCTTAACGCTAATGATCCTTGGGTTATTAACTGCTCAGCCATGGCTTTAAGATCGGTTAGCGTGAGGGCTTTTTGGGCAGGAGTTAAGCGGGTTTCACCGTGGCAACAGGAACAGGTTAAATCAATGGCACCAAATTGCGCCGCTTGATTATCGCCAAACAGGGGATAACATTGCTGGCAAAAAGCGGCAACCGATTTATCCATTTGGGGATCATGAGTCTCCAATAAGGTACGCTGGCCTTGTGGCTCATCGATAACTTTAATGCCTGAGTCAACCAACCAAACAGACATTAAAAAGTCAGCCGCAATCGCATCGGCCAATTGCTCTAGCGGCGCTTGTTCACCTTGGGCTTCAATAAAATAGGTTTGTGGACCAAAATCATTGTGGTTGTCGCAACCAATGCTAATATTCAGCGCATCATAATTTAGGTATTGATTACATAAATGCGCATATAAGGGCACCTGACGTGAGCAGGTAAAATCAAATCTGATGTTTTTCATCTTCTATATTTTCACCAAGAGTGACACCACGTTTATAGGAGTCGGGGATCAGCGAGTCGATACTATGATCGGCAATGCGTGTCGCAGTGAATCCAAGGGAGGCTAAGTGGGATAACAGGGTGCGCTCCATCAAAGGAACTGCGGATGCAACTTTGGGGGTGAGGCCGAGAGTCATAGGTTCAAGCACGGTTGGAGTAACACCTAATACAAAGGTTTTTGGCCTGTCGCCAACCATTTCCATCATGTTTAGGGTTTGTAGCATTTCGACTTCATGGGCGCTGCCTTGCCAGTCAATTTCCTGCGGGGCTTTATCAAAGTCGAAGAAATAGACCTCACCCGCTTCGACGCCATTGGCATTGACAGTATCGACCACGATCAAATAATCGTATTGGCAAATAATCGGAATGAGTCCCTGGGCTAAAGTGCCGCCATCGAGCATCTCGAGCTGATGGGACTCGTGCGTAAACTGATAATTCTCAGTGATGTAATTGACAAAATGTACGCCGATGCCTTCATCGGCGTACAGGACATTGCCAATACCCAGTAGCAATATCTTCATTGGACTCCTAGTGGTGTGAGTCTGGTTTCGGGTAGTCGTAACCAGAGACAATTGAGTCAACTGAGTTATGTTTGAAGCGTATCCCTGACCAAACCGCCATATAGACGTGGATAACCACAAAGATAACGAATGCCCAAGTGAGGTAGTGGTGCCAAATTCTCACCTGTGCCAGCCCACCCATTTGTGCGGTGATCCAAGCTGCACTGCTCCAAAGCATGCCACCTAAACCTTCATGGTAGACATTGGCATACAGTACGAGACCAGTAATACATATCACAAGCGCAACAAAGGAGATTGCTACATAGGTCACAAATTGCAGTGGCCCGTAAACGCCAGCTTTATGTAAATGTCCCATCCAAATGTAAGATTTTAGTTGGGTAATCCAGCTCTTAATGCTCATCACATCACGAAACGAGCGTCGCTCGATATCGCTACGACTGAAAAAATACAAGTAGAAGCGGGCCAAGGTAACTGCGGTTAAGATAAAACCGCAGATCAAATGGGCAAAACGGATCCAACCTTGTACTAATACATCCGTACTTTCGGGCGCCACAAGAAACGGCCAAGCAATATAGAATCCGGTGATCACCAGCACTAAAATCGTCAGTGCCCGTAACCAGTGGAAAATCCGTATCGCAGGACTAAAAACCAGTGTCCGAATGCGGGTTTCAGAATGGTTCATGTTGCGTTCCCTCCCTCGTTGTTATTGACCATTGGGGCTGACACGGAACTCGCTCAATGCCTGACCTTTAAAATCCATCACGTGTACAGAACACGCCATGCAAGGGTCAAATGAGTGAATAATACGTATCACCTCAAGGGGTTTAGTGGGATCTTCCAGTTTCAAACCAATCAGTGAGGCTTCATAGGGGCCTATCTTGCCATTAGCATCCACGGGACCTGCGTTCCAGGTAGTAGGCACCACGGCTTGATAGTTCTCAATGACACCATTTTTGATTCGGATCCAGTGGCTTAGCATGCCGCGGGGCGCTTCAATCATGGCGTGACCCACATACTCTTTACTTGGATCGATATGGGGTTTCACATAGGTGGTTTCATCTGACTGAATGTTTGTTAACAAGGCATCGAAGGTTTTCAGGCCTTCCTGCGCGACGATCACGGTTTGCAGCATCCGCGCAGCCGTACGGCCTAGGGTAGTGAAGAGTGCTTCTACTGGGAGACCTGTGCGTGCAAGCAGCGCATTGACGGCATCGACCACCACTTTATTGCCACGGGCATAACTGACTAATAAACAAGACAGTGGGCCCACTTCGACAGGTTCACCTTGATAACGAGGTGATTTCACCCAAGAGTATTTACCATCACCATCTAAGGTTGGCAGTTTGCCGTAAACCGTATCCCGCTCAACAAAGCCGGTATAGTTTGGAATGGTGGTGCCATCATACGGATGTTGCGGCGCATCAGCATTGTACCAAGCGTGGCTGACGTCCTCGGCGATGAGATCAGGGTTAATATCACTCACACCCGCTAAATCGCCATTCATAATCACGCCTTGGTCGAACAAATATTCACCATTAGCGAGCACGAAATCATTGGTAGCCATGAAGTTTTTAATATTGACGCCGCCTAGCACGCTAGGCTCAGTACCAAAGGCTTCGGCTGCCATCACGATATCGGCTTGATAAGCACGCAGGATAAAGTCTGTTACGATTGCGTGTTTTTGCTTCCATTCTTGCAGACGTGCAGGGCTCAACATATCGCGTACAGAAGTAACTCCACCGACAACTAATGATTGAGGATGTGGCTGTTTACCGCCGAATATTGCAAGCATTTCGGCGGCAACTCTTTGTACTTCGAGGGCTTTAAGATAGTGAGATAGAGCAATCAGGTTTTGTTCAGGGGTAAACTTATAGGTGCCATTACCCCAATAAGCGTTGGCGAATGGACCAAGTTTTCCGGTTTCGACAAAGCCTTTTACGCGCTCTTGCACAGCCCTTAATTCACCTTCGCCAGCGGCGATAGGCTTATCGGTATATTTGAGGGCGACTTGGGCGGCTTTAGCGGGGTCTGCACTGAGTGCTGAAACCACATCGACCCAATCTAAGCCATGGAGATGATAGAAGTGCACTATATGGTCATGCATATAGAGCGATGTTTGCATCAGCGAGCGAAGATACTTTGCATTCAAGGGAATTTGAATCCCTAAAGCATTTTCCACCGCTTCGGTACCACAGCGATAGTGCGAATAAGTACATACACCACAGATACGTTGCACAATGAGGCCCACGTCCATAGGCGTACGGCCTTTGAGAATAACTTCAATACCGCGCCAAAGTGTGGAGGATGACCATGCTTTGTTGATGACATTATTCTCATCAACTTCAACTTCGATACGTAAGTGACCCTCGATACGGGTGATAGGGTCGATAACAACGCGCTTGCTCATGGGTTATTCCTCCAGCGGCTTGGCAAAAATACTGGCAACAGCGTGGGCTCCAATGCCGACGACAGTCGCGCCTAAAATCACCGCACCGACGGTGTCTGCGGTTGCATCCAATCCATGGAGCAGTTGACGACCAAGGGGTTTCTCAAAGTCAGCCATATCATCCCAGAAATTAGGTTCCGAGCAGCCCATACAACCATGACCAGCTAACACAGGCCAACTGGTATGGTGATTGAAGCGTTCAGTGGGGCAGTTGTTATAGGTATAAGGTCCTTTACAGCCCACTTTATAGAGGCAGTAGCCTTCTTTTGCACCGTGATCGCCAAATTCTTCAACGAACTCGCCGGCATCAAAACGGCCACGACGTTCACAGTTATCATGTACCCGTGCGCCATAAGCCCATTTTGGACGATTGAACATATCCAGTGCAGGTAATTTGCCGAACATGATGAAGTACATCAAAGTACCGACAATGTTCTTTTCACTTGGTGGGCAACCGCCTAAGTTAATCACGGGTTTGCTCACAACTTCGTGCACGCCCTTAGCCCCTGTGGGGTTAGGGTAGGCGGCTTGTACACCACCGAAGGATGCACAGGTGCCCACAGAGATAATCGCTGCGGCGCCTTCGGCGGCATGTTTGATTATTTCTAAGCCTGTATGGCCTTTACAGCCCACGGTCAAGAAGCTGCCGTTATTGGCGGTCGGTATCGCGCCTTCTACCGCGAGCAGGTAGCGACCCTTGTAGGTTTCTAAGGCGTGCTCGAGGTTTTCCTCTGCTTGCCAACCCGCAGCTGCCATCAAGGTTTCGTGATATTCCAAGGAGATATGATCGAAGATCAGCGAATCTAGATTGGGGGTGTCGGCACGAACTAAGGATTCGGAGCAACCAGTACATTCAGCCATATGTAACCAAATTAAGGGTACACGGTCGGCTAATTCGGCGGCCTCTGCAACTAAGTTACTAAAGGGGAGTGGTAGGGCGAGCATACCCGTTACCATCGCACTCCATTTCATGAAGTCACGGCGTGTGATGCCATGTTGTTGTAATTTATCGAGTAATGTTTGCTGTTGACGGGGAGCTAATTGGCGCAACGCATCTAAGCGCGCCTTTCCCTGTTCATAGAGGGCTGCATGTGTGTCCATGGGTCAACCTTTTGTTGTTGGAATGTAAATTGTTAAGGGTTTACATAATTGACACATGCAGTTTAGGCGCTAGGCACTAGAAAATTATTGATGCATATCAAGAATTTTTCAGAGATGTGATTAAACTGATTTTGACATTAAATTAACATGATTCAGATCTAATTTCGATTTTGCTAATGGGACGAAATGTCTCACTTTTAACATTTTTGCCGTTAGAGCTCACTTTCCAACCAATTGATGGCTCAGATGTCCATGTGGCATAAAGACTTTATTTATTCTTTTAAAGTTTAAGCAAACCTTAAGATTCAGTTAATAAATTCGAACTGTATTGTGATAAATGGATAGCCTATGAAAAAACTCGTGTTGTTCCTCGGATTATTTAGTGCAAGCGTACTTGCCGCTCCTTCACTTGAACACCTTGTCTTTGATGCACAAAATCAAACTGTTTCACTGAATGAATTTAAAGGAAAAGTCGTTTACGTCGATTTTTGGGCCTCTTGGTGTGGACCCTGCCGTAAGTCTTTTCCTTGGATGAATACCATGCAGCAAAAGTATCAAGAGCAAGGGTTAGCGGTGGTAGCCATTAACCTTGATACCGACAAAGCCCTTGCCGATGAATTTTTAAAGCAAGTACCAGCCCAATTTACGGTGCGCTTTAATCCTGAAGGCGATGTCGCACGTAGCTTCGATTTATTGGGTATGCCCAGCAGTTTTATCTTTAATCGCCAAGGCAAGTTAGTAAATCAGCATGTCGGTTTTTACCAAGACAATATTGCCGATTATGAACAAGAACTGGTGAATCTTTTGAAGGAGTGATCTATGCGCAAAATCACATTAGTTGCTGTCTCGTTAGTGATGCTAGGAGTGAGTGGTTGTTCAAGCTTAGGGGTTGAGCCGTGGGAAAGAGGGCAGTTTGCGCGTAGTGATATGGCGCTTGATAGCGAAAAGTTAGATCAGGCGTTAGATGATCATATTTACTTCAGTAAAGAAGGTAGTAGTGGTGGCCGAGCTTTTGCTGGTGGTGGATGCGGTTGTAACTAAACCTTAATTTAATAATCGTTAATACCTTAGGTTTTCGTCTAAATAAGCTTCAGTGACATAAAGGTGTTGTCAGCCATGACAAATAAGAACAATAAGTTAGACAAAAATGACTCGCAAATTGTGCAACTAAAACCGCAGACAAAACAGATCGCTAGCGCGTTAGCCTTAGCCAGTTGTGGGTTGTTCGCGTCCAATGGTCACGCAACCGAGCTGGCGAAAAATATCGATGACTGGAAAGTTGATGCCGCACTCATGTATTACGGTGAACAGGACAGAGTTCAAGCGATAGAAGCCATAGGTACGGCACAGAAAAACTTTGGTGATGACAGTGTACTTGACCTTAAGCTGGTGGTTGATAGCTTAACGGGGGCCTCGGCATCGGGCGCAGTTGCTCAAAGTAACAGTCAAACCTTTACCCGTCCTTCAGGCAATGGCCAATATACCATAGCAGCGGGAGAAACCCCGCTCGATGATACTTTCCACGACACTCGAGTGCAGGCAAATGCGAACTGGTCGCAGGTACTGAATCCCGATTGGAAGGTCAATGGCGGTGTTTATGCTTCTAAGGAATTCGACTATATGTCGATGGGGATTAATGCAGGTGTCGAGCGTGGCTTTAATAAGGACAACACTACGCTGTTTTTAGGCACCTCATATAGCTTCGATGTGGTTGACCCTGTTGGTGGCAGGCCTGTAGCGTTATCAACGATGGCGATCCGCGATAACTTTACCAGCGATGAAGCTTATCGCAGTGCATTTGATGCCACTCGCCAAACTAGTAGCGATAATAAACAAACTGCTGATTTGATGTTGGGTATCACTCAAATTCTTAATCAGCGTTGGTTATTGCAAGCAAACTATGGTTTATCGAGTGTCAGTGGCTATTTAACCGATCCCTACAAAGTCTTAAGTGTCGTAGACAATAACGGTACGACCGAGAATATCGTCTACGAGAATCGTCCAGATTCACGCTTAAAACACAGTTTTTATATGATGACTAAAGGCGCGCTCGATTCGGGAGTGGTCGATTTTTCCTATCGCTATACTACCGATGATTGGGATTTAACCTCACACACCTTAGAAACCCATTATCGTTATTACTTCAGTGGCAGTTTTTATGGTCAGTTGCATCTTCGTTACTATCAACAAGCTGCGGTGAATTTCTATCAACCTTTTTTGATGGCGGAGTCACCATTGCCTGAGTTCGCTAGTGCTGATTACCGCATTGGGGATATGAGCGCCTATACGGTAGGGGTTAAGTTTGGTCACCGTTTGTCAGGCGGACATGAGATGACATACCGCTTGGAATACTATCAACAAGATCCGAAAAACAATGGCACCGAGCTCCCTGGTCAGTTGCAAAACTATGATCTGTTCCCGACTCAAAAGGCGATTACTGCACAGTTTAGTTATTCTTTTTAAAGCTAAACTGTGCTAATTAGTTCACGTTATTACGGTTTGAACTGGGCAACTGAGTTGCCCAGTTCCTGTATGTAAGACTTGTATTTAAACCTGTCATTGGTGAAGCCACATTAAGCGCCACCATAAGGAACCCGAAATGCCATCATTTTCTCCAAGTGCGCCATATCGACTCCTGCGCCGTGATTGGGGATTCTTGGGGGAATTTAGGGCAATGGCCAGCCCATGCGAGTTACTCATTGCCAGTCATGATGAGAGTATTGCCTACGATATGCTCGATATGGCAGCTCGGGAGGCGTCTCGCATCGAGCAAAAATACAGCCGTTTTATTGAAGGTAATTACCTGTGGCAGTTGAATCATGCTCAAGGCAAACCAGTGACCATCGATGAAGAAACCTGGCAACTTTTATCCTTTGCAAAACAATGTTTTGAGCTTAGTGGCGGGCTATTTGATATTTCTGCTTGTCCATTGATGCAAGTGTGGCGTTTTACTCCGGACGCCACTCTGCCCACAATGGCTGATATCGCCGCAGCGCGATCTTTCGTGGGATTTGAACGCCTTGAATTTAATTCACACGAGCTAAATATCCCCACGGGTATGCAACTTGATGTGGGGGGGATTGCAAAAGAATACGCGGTTGACAGCGTGGCCTATGAACTGGCGGAATCCTACCCTAAGATTTCGGTATTAGTGAATTTTGGCGGTGATATTGCTTGTCCTGTAGCGCATTCAGTCCCATGGCAGGTGGGGATTGAAGATCCGCATCGCCTTGATTGTGCAGCCAAAGTGCTCGCTATTACACAAGGTGCTTTAGCGACGAGTGGTGACACAAGGCGTTTTATTGAGGTCGATGGCAGGCGTTATGGGCATATCATTGATCCACGAACCGGATATCCTGTACGCGGTGCGCCACGGTCGGTGACCGTTCTTGGACCCAATTGCGTTACCGCGGGAATGCTCGCCACCATGGCAATGTTGCAGGGTGAGCAGGCAGAAGCCTTTTTAACCGAGCAATCGGTTCAGTTTAGTCTTTTTCGATAGGGCATCATCATGCGTATCATGTTAGTGGAAGATAATGAGTTACTGGCCCAGGGAATTTGCCTCAACCTTGCCAAAATGGGCATGCAGGTGGATCACTTAAGTAGCTATCAGCAGGCGTTAGTGGGAATAAAAAATGAAACCTTTAGCGCTATTGTGCTTGATTTAGGCCTTCCCGACGGTAATGGTAAAGAACTCCTTAAAACATGGCGTTCGCAGGGTGTATCGATTCCCACCATAGTGCTGACCGCGAATACCGATTTTGATACTAAATTGGAGTGCCTAGATGTCGGAGCCGACGATTATTTAGGTAAGCCCTTCGATGTGCGTGAGTTGGCGGCACGTATAAGGGCAATTGTGCGCCGTCAATATGGTCTAGACCATAACAGTTTAAATATTGGTGCATTAAGTATTGATCTCAACACGCGAGAAGTGATTTTTCGCGATCAAAATGTGCCCCTTTCACGCAGAGAATTTCAATTATTACTCGAACTTGCTCAGTCGGCTGGTCGAGTGTTAACCCGTAATCAGCTTGAACAACTCACCTATGGCTGGGATGAGGTGGGCAGTAATTCAATCGAAGTCCATATTCATCATTTACGTAAAAAATTAGCTAATGAGTTAATTAAGACCGTGCGCGGAATTGGCTACACCCTTACGGAACTGAATTAGCCATCTTGCAATTTATGCAAGGATTTAAGTGACAAACTCGACGTTTATCGGTATGAAGTAACTGCTTTATAAGACAGGTTACACTCATACAAACGACGGGGATAACGGGTTGAATCGACTCAAGGTGCTGGATGTGTACTCTTTACGCTTGCTATTAACCTTGCTAATGCTCTCGGGGATTTCGGTTTCAGTAGGGATTTCAAGCTGGTTTAGCACTCGTGATGCGAAGCATCAAATTGAAGAATTATTTGATGCTCAAATGTTGCAAACCGCAAAAATGCTCGAGTTGTTCTACCATGAAGAAGCCGATTTTAAGCTTCCCCAATCACAACCTCAAGTTCTCCACGTTCCGGACAGTCAAGTCAGTAGCTTTGCTGAAAAGGCTGACGCACTTAAGCTTGCCTATGAACATAAACTGGCGTTTCAGATCTGGAGTGAAGCGGGGCAGGCGTTGGTTTTTTCAGACAATATTGGGCGCGAGCCGATCACTAAATTTGTGCAGGGCTATAGTAAAAAAGTATTCGAAGGGGAGCTGTGGCATGTGTTCAGCTTTTTTTCTGTTAAATATAAAGTGTGGATTATCACGGCTCAGCAGGATGAAGTGCGCCAAGAGTTGGTTTCGCAAATTATGCATAACGCAGTAATAGTGCCATTAATTGTGGTACCGTTAACCCTGTTTATCGTCAGTTTACTGTTTTATATTCTATTTCGGCCGCTAAAAACCCTTGAACGGGAATTAATGGCACGCTCACCTAACGATCTCACACCGTTAGCTATGTCATTGCCTAAGGAATTAGTGCCAGTTCGACGGGCACTCAATCAGTATATCAGCAGTATTGCACACTTCATTGCCAGAGAGCGCCGCTTCAGTGCCGATGCAGCCCATGAGCTAAAAACGCCATTATCTGTGATTAAGTTACATCAACAGGGGTTAGAGGGATTAGTCGCAGATGAACCTGCTCAGCATATCCACCTTGCCGCGATTGATGCTGGTGTTAAGCACATGAGCCATACAGTAGAACAATTATTGTTGCTCGCTCGTGTTGATTCGATTGCCGAGTTGAATGTGCAATCCCATACCTTGTTATCTATGGTGGAGGATACGCTCAACCAACTGATGCCCCTGATCACTGAATATGAGTGGAATATTGACGTGGATGCCGGATTATCCATTATGTGTGACCGTTTTTATATGCTGGTGGTTTTAAAGAATATTATCGAAAATGCTTGTAAATACAGCCCAGTAGAATCTGAAATTAGCATTAGTGCAGCGCAAACCACCACAGGCGTTGAAATAAAGATCGCCGACCGTGGTCAAGGGATGACAAGTGAGCAAATTGCGAATGCCACCGAGCGTTTTTACCGTGTTAATGAAAATGAAGGTATAGGTGCGGGATTGGGATTATCCATTTGTCAGCATATTATTGGCTTACACCAAGGCCAACTAACCATCACTCCCCGTGAAGAGACTGGTTTAGTCGTCAGCCTATTTTTGCCTCGATAGTGTTAAGAGTGTAAGTCAATGAAGTCTCTCTCTGAATCACTTTTTGTATGCTTAGGCTCGCATATTAGCGACTATCACCTAAGATTATTGTCGGTGGCCAGTTTGTAAAACTAACTGATTTTATGTTCATTCTGCGAACTTGGCAGCACTTTATTAGCCTTTGTAACTTTTAAAGGTCAATTTGGTATGTTAATTCGAATTTGATATTCTTTAAAAGTATAAGTATATTACTAAATAGTATTGTGCAAAGGGAGTTAACTGCATCTTTATTTATGAGTTTTTTACTCCTTCTGATATCTTTCGCGATGTGTAACAGTCGGTGTTTTTTTTCGCTCAAACCGCAATAAAAAAATGTCACTGTACATATAAAAAACGTTGATTTCTTAGTTTATTTTTAGGTTACCTATCCTATGGTTAGCTTGTTGCGTTGCCAATCGTTTAAACCTTCTTCACTCATTTGCTCACTGGCGCTTAGCGCGGCGTTCGCCTTTTCGGGCACTGCATTTGCTGATGAGACCAAGCCTGTTGAGAATAAACCTACCACGCCCGTGGTGAGTCCACCCAAGGCAACTGCTCAGCCTGCAAACAAAACGCAAGTAAGATTCACCAAAACAGGCACCTTTGATGGTGAAACTGTGGTGAAATTGGCGCGTAAATTGGCCTCTAAGCCCTATGTCGTGTTAAAAGATCCACTGCCTGCCGGTCTTGCTAAGTTAACCTATGATGAATACCGCGATATTCGTTTTAACCCAGTATCGTCAATTTGGCGCGATCAAGGTTTACCGTTTCAAATGCAAATGTTTCACCGTGGGTTTTATTTTCAAGATTTAATTGAAATTGCCATCGTTGAAGCAAACCAAGCGACCCACTTAGCTTATGAGCCTAAGTATTTCACTGCGGGTGAGGTTATCTCTCAAGCATTACCTAATGATGATATCGGCTACTCAGGGTTTCGTATCCATAACCAATTAAACACTAACGGTATTTTTGACGAGTTGATGGTGTTCCAAGGCGCGAGTTATTTCCGCGCCTTAGGTAAAGGTAACTCTTATGGTTTATCTGCCCGTGGTTTAGCATTAAAAACTGCTGATCCAGAAGGTGAAGAGTTTCCGATTTTCCGCGCTTTTTGGGTAGAACGTCCATCCTACGACAGTAATCTGATCGTGGTACATGCGTTGCTCGATAGCCCGAGTGTTGCAGGTGCATACCGATTCTCGGTACGTCCAGGTGATAACACCCAAATCGACGTTGAAGCGACCTTATTCCCTCGTGTCGAATTAAATAAAGTTGGACTGGCACCTAGCACCAGCATGTTCCTGCATTCATTAAACGGTCGCCACGATACCGATGACTTTAGACCTGAAGTCCATGATTCAGACGGTTTATTGATGTTCAACGGCCGCGGTGAGCACCTATGGCGTCCATTGGCAAATCCACGTCAATTGCAGGTGAGTGCGTTTTCTGATAACTCACCACAAGGCTTTGGTCTTATACAGCGTGAACGTAACTATGCCTCTTATCAGGATCTTGAAGCCCAGTATGAGCGTCGTCCAAGTTTATGGATTGAGCCTGTGGGCAACTGGGGACAAGGTGCGGTTGTTCTGACAGAAATTCCAACAGAATCAGAAATTCATGATAATATTGTGAGCTTCTGGAAGCCGCGTCAGCCTATTCCTGCTGGTAGCGAATATCACTTCGCTTATCGCATGAGCTGGGGCGATGAACCAGTTGCGAAAACCAATTCTGTCGTGGTAAGTCGTACTGCAAGTGGTCGTGCTGACATTGCTAAAGCGACCCCTAGACGTTTGTTTGTCGTTGATTATCATCTAAATGGCGCTATGCCTGATGAGTTACCACTCGCGAAGGTTGAATCTTCTGGTGGAGTAATTTCAAATGTTGTCATCGCGCGTAATGCGGCAAACAATGGTTATCGCCTCGCGTTTGAGTTAGAGCCCGAAGATAAAGACCTTATCGAATTGCGTGCTGAACTCAAGTTCTCTACACCGCGTCAGGTTGAAACCTGGCTCTATCGCTGGACGCTTTAAGGTCCATGACGGAGCAACATAATATGACTGTATCCGAGAATTCGGTACTTGAGACTGAAGTACTCGTGGGTGGTAGCGCTATGCCTAATGAAAGGCCAGGCGCTATGGAGCCCCAAAGTTTAACCCAAATGCCTGAAGGATTTCCACGCCGTAGCACTGTGGCAAATGGAGTCCGTTCACGGGTTTCCCGTCGGGTGTTTGTTGTTGGTGGCGCCTTATTACTATCGGCCTTTGCTATCTATGAAATGGGCGCAGTTTTCAGTATTGGAGGGATTACTCCCCTCGAATATTTGATGTTGGCGTTGTTTGCGATTAACTTCTGCTGGATTGCATTGGCGTTTTGTAGTGGAATTGCTGGCTTTTTCCTCCTGTTGAAAAAGCCTAAGCCAAACGAGCTTGCACAGACTGAGCTGCACACGCGCACTGCGATTTTAATGCCTACTTATAATGAATCTCCTGACCGGGTATTTTCAGCGGTATCTGTGATGGCTGAAGCATTATCGCAAACGGGTCATGGGCATGCGTTTGATTGGTTTATCTTAAGTGATACTACCGATCCTGAAATTGCGCTGTTAGAAGAACAGGCGTTTTTAGTTCTTCGCCAAGAAACCCATAAACATTCTCGTGTTTATTATCGTCGCCGCCGTAAAAACGTCGCACGTAAAGCGGGTAACGTAGCGGACTTTTGCCGTCGTTGGGGCTCGCGTTATGACCATTTGCTAGTCCTGGACGCCGACAGTTTGATGGAGTCATCCACTATCACGGGGTTAGCGCAGCGGATGCAGGCTGATCCTGATGCGGGTCTTATTCAAACGATTCCATCACTGATCAATGGCACCACCTTAATGGCGCGTTTGCAGCAGTTTGCTGCACGCATTTATGGTCCTGTGATCGGTACTGGTCTTGGTTGGTGGGTGCAAAAAGAAGGTAACTTCTGGGGCCATAACGCGATTATCCGGACTGAAGCCTTTATGGGCGCTGCGGGTTTACCTAATCTTAAGGGTAAGCCACCTTTTGGTGGTCATATCCTAAGCCATGACTTTGTTGAAGCTGCATTGATCCGCCGTGCCGGATGGAGTGTGGTCATTGCATATGATTTACCCGGTTCCTACGAGGAATGCCCTCCATCAATTGTTGACTTAGCGGTACGCGATCGTCGTTGGTGTCAGGGTAACTTGCAGCACTCACGTATTCTGCCAACTAAAGGGCTGCATTGGGTTAGTCGCCTGCACTTAATGACGGGTATTATGGCGTACTTATCTTCGCCATTTTGGTTGTTATTGATTTTAACGGGGTTGATGCTCGCTTTGCAGGCCCACTTTATTCGTCCAGAGTACTTCACCGATCAGTTCTCATTATTCCCAACTTGGCCAATCATGGACTCGGATAGGGCATTGAGACTGTTCTATATCACTATGGTGGTGTTATTTGGACCGAAGATCTTTGGCGTGTTGTTGCTGTTAAAAGATGGCAAATTTGCCCGCAGCGTAGGCGGGCGCATTAAAGCGATGCTCAGTGTGTTATTTGAAGTCATTCTCTCAGCATTGATCGCGCCAATCATGATGTTCATCCACTGTGGTGCGGTAATGTCGATTCTGATGGGACGTGATAGTGGTTGGTCTCCACAGCGCCGTGACGATGGTAGCATGCCTTGGTTAACCCTGATTTATCGCCACCGTTGGCATATGCTTGCAGGTGTGATGTTGGGGTATGCCGCGATTTTGGACTCCTTAACATTGCTCGCGTGGATGAGCCCCGCCTTGATTGGTTTGTGGTTAGCGGTGCCCATTTCGGCTTGGACCGGTTCGATTAAAATTGGGGAGTTTTTCAAACGTATTGGGATCCTCGCCACTCCAGAAGAACGCAGTCCTGCGCCTATTTGTATTAGGGCACAAGAAGCGCGTGCGGCTTACCAAGCGCATATTGAACAGCCTTGGACATTAGCACAATTACTGAAAGATCCTGCGCTGATGGAGCTTCACTTAGCCATGGTTGATAAACAGCCACTACGTGCCGCCGGAACGCCGATTGAACCAGTTGAAGCCATTGTGCACGTCAAAGTACATGAAGCACAGTGTCAGCAAAGTGCCTTAGCACTCTTTAATCGCCAGGAAATGGCTTTAGTGCTGGCTAATCCGCTAATGCTGCGGAGTTTGCAAAAACTACCAGAACAGTTTGTGCCAGAGGATCTGGTTTCCTTCTGTTAATTACTTTCTATTACGCTAAATAGTAAAAATGCCACTGATGATCAGTGGCATTTTTGTTTTAGGTCGATAGTGAGCTGCATTTTACGAACAGCTTCAGCTATAGTGATCTTAATACTAATCTCGCTCTGGATAATAAATGTATCGCAAACAATTCGTTGCACGACTTACTGATTGAATTGACTTGCTATAGGCTCGTTTTTTTGCGCCTACATTTGCCTTGTTTTCAGCGCCAAAGTGCAGTTTGAGATTAGGCATTTTATTTTTTGCTGTATTGATTGCATTTATCCATCTCTTAACCTACCTAACTTACTGTTGTAAATGGAGATGTCTATGGTGTCTGTGACTCGTTTTGCGCAGTGTTATCGCTTGGGGTGTTGCACATTTCAATGGTATTTAAAAGCGCTGTTGATGGTGTTTATATTCGTTTCGAGTGCACCACAAGCCGCTGAGTCTACCGAACAAACACATGGTTCTACAGAGTTAGACATTTCTATTACACAACTACTCGATCAGACATTGTTGCTTGATCTTGCCGATGTCAGTCCGGTATTTCGAGCTAATTATCAAAAACTCAGCCAATGGCAACATCGGCCCTTGAGTACTGATGAACAAGCCGAACTGCTTAAGATGCACCAACAACTTGAACGCTATTGGTATTACCTCGATCAGCAAGCGGAATGTGTTGAACCTTGTATCAGTAAGGTATTTACTCAACATGACACTCATTACCGAGCTGTGCTCTTTACGCTTAAACAGCTCATGAAGTTAGAGAACATGACTTCATGGGATACGTTAACACAGGAAGAGAAACTCACTCCCGGGCAGCAAAGTCCTTTGATTTTGCCAATTGCGAAGCGACTTTTTGTATTAGGCTTTCTACCAAATGAACTCACTATTGAATCTGCTGAAGAGGTGAGTAATGGGATGATTTATCGCGATGAACTAGTGATAGCCATTAAGAAATTCCAGCAGCAACACGGCTTACAGGCCGATGGCGTGATAGGGAAACAAACCCTTTTCTGGCTTAACCAATCGCCCCATACTCGGGCTAAGTTACTGGCGAAAAATGTGCTGAGACAGTGGATATTGACACCACAGTTACCAGCACGCTACCTACTGGTTAATATTCCAGCATTTGAGCTCCAGTTAGTTGAAGAAGGGAAGGTGACTTTACAGTCTAAAGTGATTGTCGGTAAAGCATCGCGGCCAACGCCTTTATTAAAAAGTCAAATTTCCAGTGTTGTGATGAACCCTGAATGGCGAGTGCCACGCACGATTATTCAACGTGATATCCTGCCGCATATTCGCCATGATGGGCATTATCTTACTGAACGAGAATTTGATGCTTACGATTATGATGGTAAGCGCGCCGAGCATTCTGCAGAACAATGGCAAGTACTCGCTTCATCGCATTTTCCTTATCAGTTGGTGCAACGGCCAGGACCCAAAAATGCCTTAGGCCGCTATAAATTTCATTTCGACAATAGTTTTAGTGTGTATTTGCATGGAACTTCTGAGCCAAGTCTCTTTAAAAAGGCTAACAGAGCTTTATCATCGGGCTGTATTCGGGTCGAGAAGGTTGAAGAATTAGCACGCTGGTTTAAGAGCCATTTAGTCAATGATCAGCGCCTTTGGGATAAATTAAGTTCAGATATCACCCAATCCCAATGGTTTTCCTTGTCTGATAAGTTGCCCATATTTATTGTCTATTGGACGGTATGGCTTGATGACGCTGGGGAAGTGCAATATCGGAATGACATTTACCAGCAGGAGAGTGAGCTGAGTTATGTGGTTTCGGCAACGATTTTTAACATGCTCTAATTGATTGAACTTTTGAAGGATTTTTTAATCTGATTGTTTGCATGTCGATCAAGACTTGATCTGGATGGCAATTCACGATAATTTGCGTTCTCAGTGTCCAAAAAACGAACAGAAGGTGATGATGTGACCTTACTTTGTCCTGCCCGTAGGCAGTTGTTGTTAGGCCTCAGTGGTGTGGCATTGTGTTCCTTAATTCCTTCCAAAGCGATAGCGAGCCGTTCAACCAAAGGTGTGCGTGAGCTTAGCCTGTATAATCGCCATACGGGTGAATATAACAATGGTAGCTATTGGGTCGATGGCCATTATCAGAGTGAAGTGTTGGCCGATTTTAGCCACTTGCTGCGAGATCACCGTCAAAATGTAACAGCGCCGATGGATAAACGCTTATTTGATCTGCTTTATACGCTTAAGACGACGTTAAATACTGATAATGAAATCCATGTGATTTCTGGTTACCGCTCACCAAAAACCAATGCGATGTTGGCAGGTAAAAGTGGTGGTGTAGCTAAAAAAAGTTACCATATGCAAGGCATGGCAATGGATATTGCGATCCCTGGGGTCAAATTAAAGACAATCAGAGATGCGGCTTTATCACTTAAGCTAGGAGGCGTAGGCTATTATCCTAAGTCTGGTTTTGTGCACGTTGACTGCGGTCCTGTGCGGCATTGGTAGTTTGTATCTTTTGCTCAGTGTTTAATGAGAGCTGCTGATAAAATTGCAGCTCTAGCGTTTGGATGTCCTGTAAGTAATACTCGAGTAGCGGCAAAAAAACTTGTCCCAGTTTATTCATCTCACGGTGTTGCTGCCAATCACTAACCTGCTTATTCAGACTTTGTGAAAACTTAAATTGTCTTAGTCTTTGGCTCTCAACTGCCGGTGATTCACAGATCTGCATTAGCATGAGTAAACTGCGGTTTTTTTGTTGTGTGCAGGCGAGTAGTTCCAGCAATTTTAACTCTATCGTGGTCTGCTGATAGGGGACAGTTTTAATGAGTGAGACCAGTTCACGGGCTAATTGGCAGGAGAGTCGATTTTCTTGTTGCAATAAATACAGCTCGTGACACATGTTTTACAAGGCTGAAGTGGCAAAATTTGCTCGAGCTTAACAGGCATCGAATGGCTTAAGTGTGATCAAGATCGCGTGTTTTTCGATTCAGATCAAAGGTGTTTCGCCTATGTAACAGCGCTAGAACAAGTTTCCCAATTCAATAAATACTCTTGTTAATTGATAACGATATCCCATTATTACCCCATTGCATTCAGAGTCTGGCTGTTCTTGTACCTGCTGAGTAACTGTGTTAGTATGCGCGCGCTTTATATGAGTCACCATTGGTCGAGAATGGTGATATTTTTTACTCTAAATTTAAGTGAGAAACACATGTCTTACACTATCCCAGCACAAACCCGCACTGAAATAGGGAAAGGTTCGAGCCGCCGCCTACGTCATGCAGGTAAAGTTCCTGCCGTTATTTATGGCGCAGGCAAAGAGCCAGTTTCTATTGTTTTTGATCACAAAGACATCATCAACATTCAAGCTAACGCTGACTTCTATACTTCTGTAGTGACTATCGTATTAGATGGCAAAGAAGTAGGCGTTCGTGCACAAGCTATGCAACGCCACGCGTTCAAGCCAATCATTGAACACGTTGACTTCGTTTACGCTTAATTACGTAATTGAAGCAAAAAGCGCCTATATGGCGCTTTTTTTGTGGCTGCTTTTCACTCATCAAACTCTGATGCTTGCAAGTTAAGTGACTTTACCCATCAAACAATTGCTGGTGTTTAATCATTTTGCCTGTGCACAGCGTCAATATCATCATCGGCATGTAGCTCACTATTGTGTCTGTGTGCTAGCCAAGCACTACTTGATATTGAAATTGTAATAGATATCGAGGGATTGCCCTAAGGTACCGGATACTGTTTCAAGATAGAGTTGGGATAACAGGTAATATCTGACAGTCATCTCATATCCAGGATTGAATACGCCAACACCGTATTTGACCATAAGGTTATCACCGATAAAACCACTGATGGCAACACGGCCCTCATCATTAGTATCGAGTTGCACGTTAGAGAAACCAAATTCTTCGATAATGCCCGCTGCTGTATTTCCAATATTATTAATTGCGCCACCGCCACCAACCTGAGCACTGAGTCCCAGCGCAGCTCCCATCATCAAGGAGTTGTTCTGCTCATTATTGGTACTGTTGAACCCGCTGCCTTTAATAATATAAGACAGAATTTCGGCTTGTTCCTTGGCCGGATTAGAGAAAAGGGTGACCACCGGCCGAGTGGGAGTACCAGTGACGCGCACTCCCGCGACCAGATCTTCGCTCTTAATTTCCCGAATTGCTTCAATATTTAAATTAGGGACAGAAGGTGGGCCTACAAATTGCACTTCACCCGTACGGATTTTTAGCGTTTGCCCCATAAACTTATAGTTGCCTTGTTTGACCTTAATATCTCCAAATAACAGGGGGGGGCGAAACGCCTGTTGCTGAAGTTTTAAGGTTCCCTGTAGCTTACCTTTTAGGCCCATTCCATCGATTTTAAGATCGTTGCCAACGTTAATATTCAGATCGGCCACAATGGCATAGGGGCTGGCTTTAGGTTGCGCGGCGGCAATAGAGTCATTGAAAACGACATCCTCTGACAAGGCTACACCACCCTCAGCCAGTTGCACTATCTTAATATTACCCGAGGGAACATCGACGACCCCTTTGACTTCAAGTTGTTGGCTGCTAAAGGCAATCGTGAGATCGGGCGATACATCTAAGAGTGCGAGTGGTGGTTGGATCACCGCCAGTTTATCGCCTTTGACGGCAAGTTCTCCGCTAAACAGCCCTTGAGGCCAACGCATTTGTCCCGTAATTCGGCCTAAACCATTGCCCATCATCCAGCGACCTTTAAGGGATGCCTGCTGACCGCCAAGATCCATCGACAGATCAATTTTATTGATAAGGGTAGGGTTCGCTGTCAGTGCAAGAGCTCCTTGAGTGAGCGAAACATTACCCGATACTTCGGGGGCATCTAGGGTACCAGCAAAGTTTAATTTGCTAGTCAGTAAGCCTTCTAGGGTATTGAGCTGTGGGAAAAATTCGCCAAGAGGTTGAAGGTTAATTTGTTTGATATTGGCATAACCCGACAACACGCGGTCAGGCGTCACGTTAACAGTGAGTTCACTTTGCCAGCTTGCCACGTCCTGTGACTCAAAGTTGATAGACGACATTAGTCGTTTGGCATTTAAGTTAGCTTTTAAAGCAAGTTGCTGATATTTAATGGTGACTTCACGATTTTTGGCGCGTTTGAGTTTGATGCTACCGGGATCGAAGTTAAAATCGATATTCGCCGTGGGTTTTCGCCCTGCGGTCCAAGCAAAGTTTGCCAATAGCGAAGAGCGACCATCCCAATCCATATTGCTTGGTAATACTGGGGCTAAAAGTTTACCAAGATTACCAGCATAACTTAGTTGCACCTCGCCTTTTTTACCTAGCGAGATTTGATTATCTAAACAAATCTTACTGTTAGGATTGACTAGACAGAAGGGGCTGACATTGCCTTTGGTTGTATTTTGATCCCATGCGACAAGGATATCTTTATCTATTTCCCAGCGACCAACAGGAGTTGCCAAGTTAATTTTATTCACTTGAGCTTGTAGTCGAGATTTTTTCATATCGTATTGACTGGTCACGCCAAGCTCGACCCCCAAATCCCCAGTGGCACTTAGGGTCAGTTTTTGGTTTTGAATATCGCCCTTACTGCCAAAGGTGACGGTATCTAGATTCTGTGAACCGAGTTGTAGCGCCTTAGACTTGAGCGATAGGGCAAATTCGTGTGCATCCAAAGGCTTATAGTAGGCTTTGAGCGTGGATTCCCTCAGCTTAATATTTTGGTGCACCAGATCGACCAGTTGCGCGGTTAACTCAAGCTGTGGATGTTTTTCATCCCCAGTGACATTGATATCGGCCTGCAATTGGCCACTGGCTTGGGGTAGCCATAAACCAAAGTCGGGGACTTGCAGCTTACCCTCAATGTTCCAGGTTTTGTTGGTTTCTCCCGCTAAAGTTAAGGTGGAACCCAGTACCTTGGCATTGACCCCTTTGGCGCTGATATACAGTTTATCGTTGATACTGACATCGGCGGTGATATCAAATGGATATCCCTGCAAGCTGCCCGACAGTTGAGTGTCCGCTAGAGCAACTTGCCACTGTTTATCTAACAAACGTCCCGTGGTCTGTAATTGTCCAGAGATTAAACTGTTTGGCAGGCTGCTGCTTGCAGTGGCAGGCATCGCCTTATCGGTATTTGTGCTCGGTGTGTTCGTGTCCTTATTTGGCGTTGATTCTGACGTCTGCGCCACTTCTGGCAGGGTGATTTCCTGTAATTTCAGGTTATCGAGCAATACCTTGGCTTTCCAATTGATCGCCTTAGCGTAATCTAGCTCACCAGTCACATCGATCGAACCTAGCTCGCCCTTAGCATTAAACTGCTTAATATCGAGTTTCGCATCTTGATGATGGAGTTCACCGCTAATGGCTAACATTTTATGAAAAGGTGTGGTGACATTTCCTTTGAGTATTGCGGCTTGTTGAGTAAGGGAGCCTTGGCTGTCGAGGTTAAGATCGCTGACGAGATACTCGGCATGTTGCAGTGGCCACTGTGCGCGGGCTTTCTCCAGTTTGACCTTGTAGGGAAGCGTGGGATCTTTCAGGGTCAATTGCCCATTGAGACTAAAATCGACATCTCCTTTTGCAAGGGCTTGAATACCGAGTTGTCCGACACTTTGGCTAAGCGTGAGGCTTAATTGTTGATGTGTCAGCTCCGGCAACTCGGCAACCTGAGTCACATTGGCCTTAACCTCAAGCGCGAGCGGATAGTCCTGTTCGAGGGCGAGTTGGCCCACCACAGAAAGATCTCCATAACTGTGGCCAAGTTGCAGTTTATTAAGGGTTAACTGATACTTGGCAAATTGCCCCTGAAGCTCAATATGGCTAAACAGATCTTCGCGTGGCCCAATCTGCAAACGGCTGTTGTCTAAGCTAAGTTGTTTTACATCCACCGGAAAAGGCATAAACACCTGCGGCAAATGGGCAAGTGCCCATTCCTCTGTAGATGTTTGCTTATCGGCGTTTTTATCAATTTGCTTTTCAGCCTGGGTATTCGCTGGCGTTTGCGCCGTAGCTCCCTTATTAGCAATGGGCTTATCCGCTGAAGCTTTAGCACTTGCTGTCGCCACTGTGGTTGCTGATTTTTTGGTCTCAGGCTGAGTTGTCGCCGCTGCGGTCGTGGTTTTTGCAGTTGCAGCTGTCTCGGCTGCCTTGGTGTCAGTGACTTGTGTGCCTGTGATTTGAGTATCTGTGACTTGAATACTTGCGCCTTGAGGATCTGTGGCCTGTGTGTCTAGCACAGGGCTGTCTTCGGTAGGAATTAACACAGCCAAGCCTTCACTGCTAAGCTGCTCGACTGTCAGTCCTTCGGTAAACCAAGTAGCGGCGGTCTGAATATGATTGGCCGAAAAGCGCATCTTATCGACCGCAATATTGATGTTGTTCAGTTCGGCGCTGTCGAGCTTTATCCCAAAGGGCAGAACCAGTTCACTCGGCTCATCATTTTCGGGGGTAACGTCGGCTTCAGTGGAACCTGAGCTTAAGGCCTCGGTATCGATATTGACATCGATTTGGCTCGCCGTTAAAGCATTCACGCACAGCTGTTTTTGTAGCAAACACGTGGGTTGCCACGCGAAATGTAAATCCTTGAGCTCAACGTTAATCCCTTCCATCGACCAACTGGCGTGGGCTAAGGTGAGATCCTTATTTAAGGAGCCAGAGGTGTAGGTGAGCGCCAGATCGGGCACAAATTTATCGGCTAAGCCGACACTGATCCGTGAGCCAATTTCAGTCCCCAGCAGTAATGCCATCATCACTAAGAGAGTTAAGGGGACGTAAACAATAATGCGCGTACAGAGTTTAAATATTTGCCATAGGCGCAGCTTTAGGGTTTTAGGCGGAACACAAGTTGGGTTTTGTTCCACAGTTTGTGGCTCATGCGTTTGATTTTCATGTTGAGCGGATGTATTGGGCTCATGAATTGGGGGCTGACTCATAATTCTGTCCCCATGGTTAAGTGAATACGCCATGAGCGGTCGATTGTGTCAGTCTCTTTCAAACCTACCCCTAAATCCAACTTAATTGGGCCAATGGGGGATATCCAATGGATACCACCACCTACGGCGATAACGGGCTCAAACTGATTGTTATCAAAAGCGTTACCCGCATCGACAAAGGTTGCAACCCGCCATGTTGGTGTAACGTAATATTGATATTCCAAACTACCAACCATTAAGTAACGGCCACCGATAACCTCCCGATTGACCTTGCCATCGGCATCGATATAGTCCAGATAAGGGCCTAACTCTTGATAGCCATAGCCGCGAATGGTTTGGTCACCACCTGCAAAGTAACGCAGTGATGGTGGGATCAAGGCTAACTCATTTTCATTGGCAAGGTTGGCGGCTAAATCCATGCGGGCCACGATTCTGTGGTTATCAAAAAAGGTGTCAATCCACTTAAATTTTGCCTGCAAGCGGGCAAGGCGTGTTTCTGAGCCTAGATAAGGATCGGCATAATCTAGGCTGTATATTTGCCTAAAACCGGATTTGGGATCGAGGGTGTTATCGCCACGGGTAGTTTTAGAAAAGTTAATCCCCGCAAGGTAAAAACTCGGGCTGTAGTCGATATCTGACTGAGTATATTCTTCACGAATGGCATCGAGGGAATAGCTCATGAGCCATTGATTTTCCAGCCGTTGCTGTCTTAATAGACCGAGTAAATACTTGGTCGCTTCTAGCTGCCCTGTGTTGCGAAAATCACGGTTTTCAGGCTCGTAAACTTGTGTAACCCCATATTTATCCCGCAGTAAGCCTAAACGGATCTTCAGTTGGTCGTCCAAAGGATGAGTCAGTGGAATGGTATAAGTGGTCAAAAATTTGGGCCTATCAGGCGACCACTCCAAACTGGTTTCTTGGGAATGGCCGTATTTATTGATCTGCGGGGTTCGCCAAGTAACACGCACCCTAGGATCGAAGGTCTTATCTGCGCTTTGGCCGATATCACCACCTAAGCCTAATTCGATGGAATGGCTGGCTTTATCGGTCAACTCTACCTTGACGGGCAGTTGATTATCTTTTGCCTGATCGAGCTGTGGGATCACTTTAATATTGGAAAAATATCCCGTATCCAGCAATTGACGGTTAAGGGCGCTGACTCTGCGAGTCGAATAGGCCGCATCTTCCTTAAAGGGGATAAGTTTGGTGAGAATATCCGGCTCTAAGGTATGACCTTCAAAACTGACTTGGCCAAAATGGTAACGTGCGCCAGAGTTAAAATGCAGGCTGATTTGGGCGGTGTTTAAATCGCGGTTGATGTTAATCTGTGATTCTGTAAATTCGCCATCGAAATAGCCTCGCGCGAGAGCGAGCGTCACCAGTTGGGATTTGACATCCGAATATATGCCGTGGTTGAGCGTATCTCCGGGCTTAATATTGACCTCAGCAAGCCATTTGTCGAAGGCTCGGTCGTCAAGCATTTCGCCTGAAAAATTAATATCGACCCATTGAATTTTAACTGGTTCACCTGCATTGACCGTAAGCTTGAGTTCCCAAGGACCTTTCTCTTTCTCGACTAAATGTTCCTCCAACTCTCCATGGTAATACCCCATAGACTCTAGGGCGGTGGTAACATTGTCTTCCACATTAAATAAGAAGGCTCGGCGCTGCACTTCGGAGTCAGGCATTGCACCTAAGTGGGCGAGAATATTACGCTTCAGGGCTTCGTCGACCCCATTGACTGAAAGCGTTAAAAAGTTATCAGCGGCCATAGTCGCTGATGCCACTAAACTTAGACTCAGTAGCAAATGAAGACGAAAAGATAATGAGGTAATTTGCAAGAATCGCTGCACTTTATAGTCCCTGTGATGTGACTTCATTGTCGCCAGAATAGCGTTAACAGGCAAGGAGATGATTGAAATTAGTCATTGAAATGGTTACAAAGGACGTTACTGTTTAAGGGGATGTAAATAATGAAAATAAAATTAGCCACCTTTAGTTTAATTCTCTCGAGTGCACTTTTTATGTCACAAAATACCCAAGCGAATGAAAAACCTTTTGCCATTGCGATCCACGGTGGCGCAGGCACGATATCTAAAGCCAATCTCACGCCTGAACTGCGACAAGCCTATAAAGATAAACTAAAAGAAGCCGTCGATAAGGGCTCAAAAATATTAGAACAGGGCGGCGATAGCATACTTGCCGTACAAACAGCCATCAATGTATTGGAAAACAGCCCATTGTTTAACGCCGGCGTCGGTTCGGTTTACACCTATGATGGTGGTCATGAGTTAGATGCCTCTATCATGGATGGTAAAACCATGAATGCTGGTGCTGTGGCAGGTGTACGCCATATTGCTAATCCTATCGATTTAGCTATAGCGGTGATGAATAAGTCCGAGCATGTGATGCTCTCGGGTGCGGGCGCTGAGGAGTTTGCCTTGACTCAAGGTTTTACGCTGGTACCTAACAGCCATTTTGATAGCGATGCCCGTTATCAGCAATTACTCGATGCCAGACAAAAATTGCAGGCGGCGGAAAAGTCCGAGCAAATTGCAGGTATTGAGATGAAAGATCTCGATTATAAATTTGGCACCGTTGGCGCAGTCGCTTTAGACAAAAACGGTAACTTAGCGGCGGGGACATCCACCGGCGGCATGACGGCTAAGCGCTTTGGCCGGATCGGGGATTCGCCAGTGATTGGTGCGGGCACCTATGCGGAAAACGGCGTTTGCGCTGTATCTGCAACGGGTCACGGTGAGTTTTTTATTCGCTACCAAGTGGCGGGCGATATCTGCGCCAAGGTGAAATACCAGCAAAAATCCATTATTCAAGCGGCGGATGAAGTGATTAATCAACGTCTTATCACGGCGGGCGGTTCTGGTGGGGTGATTGCGGTTGATCATCGAGGCAATGTTGCTACCCCCTTTAATACCGAGGGAATGTACCGTGCAACCCGCACCAATGGTGAACCCGCACAGGTAATGATTTGGCAGGACCAATAATGTGAGTCACCTGCGATCATCACAAAGAATAAGTGCCGCATAAGCGGCACTTATTCTTTGTAAGACATTAGGGTGTGTTGACGTTTCGAGATTAAATGTTGCTCGTTCCGGTAAGCACGTGCTCGCGAAACGAGGAATGCTGTGTCGTTATTCTACTCAAATGACGAGCGGCTCTTATGGCAGGAAGTAAGTCGAACCCTTGGGGCAGCATTTTGCGGGCGTTTCTGCCGCATTATCGTCCGTTTATGTAGAATAACTACACGGACTTTGCCTTGCATAAACGCCCGCCAAAATGCTGCAAAAATAACCCTAAAACGTCAAAACGCCCTAGATATCTCATGAATTGACAGGGCTGTTACTTTTGAGGTCCATATGCATTTTGATTAGATGTTCTTCCATATCGAAGGTCACCTTAAAGCCTAGGCTTTTAGCAAGACTTGCCATATTGCGGTTTTCAAACATGGTAAAGCCTGTAAGCACTGGAGTGTCATTGGCTTGATAGTATTTAATCAATTTTTCAAGCAGCAGTTTACCTAGCCCAATGCCTTGATGATCCCCCCGTACCGCCATAGCAAATTCTGCCTCGGTATTATCGGGGTCGATGGAGGCCCTTACCGCGCCTAAGGTAATGTCATCACCGTCCGGCCCTTTGGCCGTAGCGATAAAGGCCATTTCGCGGGCATAATCGATTTGAGTCAATACCGCCATTTCCTCGTGGGTCATTTTCGAGCGTACGCCAAAATAGCGTTTATATCTGTCCTCATCGGAGAGGGAGTTATCAAAGGCCAGATGTTTAGGCTCATCCTCGGGAAGAATGGGGCGAAGCATCACTCTGAGGCCATTTTTTAGCTCGGCAAATTCTTCTAACTCTTTGGGATAGGGCATGATGGCAAGTCGAGAGGGATTATCCGTATTGGCATCGTGTAGACGGATATTCACATCGAGCAGGGTAATGTTTTCCCCCGCCGCCAGTACAGGGTTGAGATCCAGCGCCGCAATCTCTGGACAGTCGATAATTATGTGGGATATTTGCGTCAGCATCACGCATAGGGCGTTCATATCAAGCCCTAGTGGCAAATGCCGATCTTTTAACTTATGGGTTTTTAGGGCTTGGATGACCATATAACGTGCCAGCGCCATATTCAGTGGGGGAAGCGCAACGGCTGCATCTTGAGTCGGATCCCATTCTGAGCCGCCTTCACCTAAACAGATAGCTGGGCCAAAGACGGGATCGCTTATCACGGCGACACGGATTTCCTGCGCGCCTGCAGTCAGTGCCATCTTTTGTACTATCATGCCTTCGATAATGGCGTCCGGATTGGCTTGGTGTACCCGCTGGGTAATTGCATTCGCGGCATGGCGAATGTCTTCCTCAGAGGTGAGATTAAGCATGACGCCATGGACATCGGATTTATGCAAAATATTGGGTGATTGCACCTTGAGCGCAAGGGGGTAACCCGCCTCATTGGCAATAGCAACGGCCTCATCAGCATCTTTGACAAACCAAGTGTCGATAGTATTGAGGCCATAGGCGCGCAAAATCGGGCTGGCTTCATGGGTTTCGAGTACCGCTTTACCCTTGGCCTGCGCCGCTTGCAGCAATTTTCGCGCTGTTTGGCTATCGGTCGGAATATTGTCGGGGATCGACTGCGGCACTTCCTGTAGCAGTTTTTGATTGCGACGATATTCCACCATATGCATAAAGGCGCCTACTGCACCTTCGGGGGTGCGATAGGTGGAGATGCCGCCCTTGGTAAAGCGTTTGCGGGCTTGATAGGCCGAGTCTTCACCGCTCCAGTTGGTGAGGATATTTAAACGGTTTTTCTTCGGATGCGCATGGATAACTTTAATTAAGGCATCGGCAATCTCGACACTTTCACCAAGGGCTGAGGGCGAATGCAATACTAAAATGGCATCTAATTCCTCACTATCCATTAGGATGGAGAGCGCATTGGCATAGCGGCTAGCATTCGCATCACCGATAATATCCACCGGATTTTGTTTCGACCACGTCGAGGGTAGAACTGCATCAAGCTTAGTAAGCGTTTCTGGGGATAATTCTGCTAATTTCCCGCCGCGGAGGATCAGTTCATCGACGGCTAATACCGCGGGCCCGCCACCATTACTGATAATACCTAATCGCTCTCCCTGCAGTGGATTAGAGTGAGCAAGGCTTTCAACCGCGGCAAAAAGTTCTATTAAATCATTTACCCTCAGCATCCCCGCGCGCCTAAAGGCGGCTTCATACACAGCATCATTACCACCGATACCGCCCGTATGTTGTTTCGCGGCACGTACGCCTTCGGCGCTGCGGCCCGATTTAATCACTAAAATCGGTTTATTACGCGAGGCTGCTCGGGCAGCAGAGAGAAAATGGCGCTTCTCATTAACTGAGTCGATATACAGCATAATGGCACTGGTACGGCTATCGCGGCCGAGATAATCGAGCAGTTCATCGAAGTTAATATCAGTGGCATCGCCAAGGGAAATAAAAGACGAAAAGCCAATCCCTTTGTTATTTGCCCAATCGAGCACTGTGGTGCATATTGCCGCTGATTGGGATACAAACGCAATTTTGCCGGGTAAGGCACTCGCATGGGCAAGGCTAGCATTGAGTCCTAAGGGAGGTAAAAGCATCCCTAAACTATTAGGACCAAGGATACGCATGCCATAACGTTTGGCATGTTGCATGGCTAGGTCGAGTAAGCTTACACCATCATCGTTGACTTCCTGCGCCATCCCAGAAGCCATAATAATTGCCACTTTACAGCCAAATTGCGCGAGAGTTTCGACAATCGCGGGTACACGGCTAGCACGAGTACAAATCACCGCGAGGTCGGGTTTTATCGGTAAGGCTTCAATGTTGGGATAGGCAAGCACGCCCATAACCGCGCGATATTTGGGCGTAACGGGCATGATAGGCCCAGAAAACCCGCTGGATAGCAGGTTTTTCATCAGCACATTACCTGCACGTTTCTCGCTATTAGAGGCGCCAATGATGGCAACGGATGTGGGTTTAAATAAGGAATGTAGTGTACGTTGACTCATAAATGATCCCATCCCAGACGAAGACGCTGCCAGTGTAACCTACGCACGTGGGGCTGCACAGTTTTGATTCAGGTATTGCGCGGTATTTATTAGTAAATCATTAAGTTAAATGCGGTAAACATCATATTTTTATCTTTAATGAAACATTTTTAGTAACAGCGAGATCTCTGACTACAGAAGCGAAAACCTGTGGGCTTTGCGGAGATTTTGGCGGCCAAATGCGACTAAAGGCAGCAGATGGCAAACGTCTACTCCTTGCCTCTCGTCATCTGAGTCGACGTGTTACGAGAGTATAAGCTTGCCAGAGCGAAGATAATCTAATCAAGAAATGTCAACACGCCCTCAACAAAGTAAAAATTTTCCGTATTTGTTTGAAAACCCCTGAATCTCAAACTACTTTTTACACACGGATAAATTATTGTGAAGTGTTTATGAGATACATGGATGGCATCATCGCAGTCTTTGCAATAGCAATAGGTTACTTGGTGGGGTCTATTACCCTTTGGCTCCTCAGTCCGGTGTTGGCGGTTGCCGTGATGCTATGTTGGCAATTTTACCGTCAGCAGCAATCTTCGGTGGTGTCTAGCACATCTCAAGTAGAACAACGGGATGGCGTCGCTCTTGGTTGGCAAACGCATCAACGCTTATACCAAGAGGCGATTGCGACCGTTAGTGAATGTGAAAATAATATCCATAATGTCCTGCGGGTTCAGGAAGATGCGGTTAATTTACTCGGAGATTCTTTTGATGGCTTAGGCCGGCTGATGACTGAGCAAACGGGATTTATCTCTGATCTAGTAAAAAGTACTGATGATGCTGAGATATTTCACTCCGAGCAGATGAAACAATTTGCGAATAATACGTCGCAAACGTTAGAACGCTTTATTCAATCCACCATCGAAATGTCTGCCTCAACAATGGAATTGCTTGAGAAAGTTAACCTTATTTACGAATCCATGCCGCAGGCGATGAAGGCCTTACAGGATATCGATCAAATATCTTCTCAAACAAACTTACTCGCTTTAAATGCCGCGATTGAGGCGGCGCGTGCGGGGGAAGCGGGCAGAGGCTTTGCGGTCGTGGCGGATGAAGTGCGTGCATTGTCTAACCGCAGTTCTGGATTTAGTGAAAGTATTCAAAAACAACTGAGATCTATTCAGAATCAGATTGAACAACTCACCCAGCATGTAAGTAAAGTTGCCGCACAGGATATGAGTTATATTATTGATGCAAAAAAAGATATTGATACAGCACTCAAACAAATTATCGTAAAAGCGGAAAAGGATTCTAAGGTCATTGCGCGCATTGATTCATCGGCGCATGAACTTGAAACGGCAATTTCAGATACGATAAGGGGATTACAATTTAGTGATATAACCTCTCAAAGTTTGTCACACACCAATCAAGCGTTACATCATTTAAAAGAATCGCTCAAACAAGTCACAGCTATGTCTTATGAGGAGTTTGGAATTACCGGTGAAGACGTGACTGAAAAAATGAGTCGGCACCGAAATGAAAAGCATAATCCCGTATCAAGGAATGAAATAACGAGTGGCGAAATCGAACTCTTTTAAATGGATATTATATTATGTCAAACATTCAGACCATTATCTTGCCAGAGCGATTTGACTTTTATTACCACAAAAATTTTACACGAGACTATCAACAAATCTTAACTCTTAAGGACGTTAATCATATTATTTTGGATTTTAGCCGAGTGTTATATCTTGATAGTTCAGCGTTAGGCATGATGGTACTGCTATATCGAAAAGCTCAAGAAAAGGGAATGTCGACATCAGTAAAAGGAGCTCATGGTCAAGCTGAGGAGATATTAACCATCGCCAACATGCAGAAAATTTATATCATCGAGTAACCTAGCTATGTCAGAGCACTCAGCAATTAATCACTTTGTATTGGTTGTCGATAATGATGCTGTTGTGAGTCAGTCTATCAGTGACTTTATTCATAGCAAAGGTTATAACGTGATTATCTGTGATAATCTTGAGGATGCTTTTTTTGAAATATCCATCAACAGAATTGATTTGATTTTAGTGAATTTCTTTCAGTCCGATGGTACAGCGTTGACATTGCTAGAAAATCTTCGTCAATTGAATAAGGAAATTCCAGTTGTCGTTGTAACTGATAGGAAAGAACCTCAGGCATTTTTAGATTGCTTTAAAATGGGGGTGTTGGATTTTGTTGTTAAACCTATTAATGTGGAATTGTTTTGGTATAAAGCTGAAATTTTATTAACACGTATCAGATTGCAAGAAAAAGTTAAGCAGCAAAGTGTTGAACTCGAAAAAATGCTCTATGAAAAAGCAAGAGAAGAGCAACTGGCTCGTCATATTTTTGAGCATTTAGTGAATGTTGATAATAGCCAATTTGACTTTATAAAGTCATTTTCTCAAGCAAGTGCGAATTTTAGTGGCGATATTTTGTTAAATAGTGTCTCACCTAACGGTAATTTATTCATTATGCTAGCTGATTCAACAGGTCACGGTCTTAGTGCTGCCATGCCTATCATGCGAGTGGCAAGTACATTTAAAGCTATGGTTTCTAAGTGCTTTTCACTAGTAACCTTAATCTATGAGCTTAATGAAAAATTATTTTACGAAAATCCAGATGATAGATTTGTTGCCTGCATTCTTCTTGAAGCCGATTTATTTCGTAATAAACTTTATGTTTGGAATGGTGGTATGCCGCCTGTTTTTCTTCACCTCAGACATAATAATCAATCTCAAGATAATAATTCGTGGCTAAATAAAGTGTTTAAGTCAACGAATATGGCGCTTGGAATTTTACCGCCAAATACATTTATTGCAGACATTGTTGAGATTGATTTGCCGCACGAAGGATATGCATGTCTATATAGCGATGGATTAATTGAACAGCCATTATTTGATAACTCTCAGTTTGGTATGGAGCGACTTAATGCTCTGTTTCATGAAAAATTAGACTCCTTGCCTTATTTTTTTAAAGAAAATTTTGATAATAATTCTCTGGATAAGCATATTGTTGATGATATTAGTGTTTGCACTCTTGATTTTCAGCGTCTTCATGACTGGTATCGTTCTCAAGATGTTAGGCATTTATTATCAAATAAGAATGGAGAGTTTGATTGGGATATCAAGATATCAGGACCTATGCTACTAAGTGCGGATTACTTGAGTATGCTCAACCAGTTTTTATCAGCATTTGGTTTTGCGACATATTTTTGTCAAAGAGTATTTACGGTAGTGGCCGAGTTATTTAGTAATGCTATCGACCATGGTGTACTAAAATTAGATTCTAGACTAAAAAATGATCCTGAAGGCTTTGAATTGTACCATAGTATAAGAGATGGCTGCGCAGATAGGCTTACTTCAAATGATTGGGTAAAAGTGAGCATAACGTGGAATGACAGGTATGAACTGTTGATCACTGTGTCTGATAGTGGCAAAGGATTTACTGGTTTTGATAAATCGATTTCAAATTATCCTGAACTTTCTGGACGAGGCTTATCACTGGTGAAAAAATTATGTAAACACTATGAATTAATTTCTCCCGGTAATATCACTAAAGTGGTTATGGAATAGGGCATGAGTAAAAAAATATTAATTGTTGATGATTCTGCTGCCATTCGACAGATGGTTGAAGCCACGCTGAAATCAGCAAACTATCTAGTCACTTTGGCTAAAGATGGCCAAGAGGCTCTCGATTTGTGTAGTAGCCAGCGATTTGATTTTATTTTGACTGACCAAAATATGCCGAGAATGGATGGTTTAACCTTAATTAAATCTTTGCGAGGGATGTCCGCATATATGCGAACCCCAATCATAATGCTAACCACTGAAGCGGGAGAAGATATGAAAGCCCAAGGAAAAGCGGTTGGTGCAACGGGATGGATGGTTAAGCCTTTTGACCCGCAAAAATTATTAGCAATAACCGCCAAAGTGCTGGGTTGAGGGTATTGGGGGCAATATGTCCATTAATATGGCTGAGTTTCATCAAGTCTTTTTTGAAGAAAGCCATGAGCATCTTGAAAGCATGGAGCAACTGCTTATTGCCCTCGATCTTCAGTCGCCAGAACCCGAGGAGTTAAATACTATTTTTCGAGCGGCGCACTCCATTAAGGGGGGCAGTGGTATTTTTGGCTTTACGGCGCTCACCAGTGTCACTCACGTAATGGAAAACCTACTCGATAAAGTGAGAAAGGGTACATTTGAGTTATCTTCCGGGGTCATTGATTTACTTTTGAAGACGGTTGACACGCTATCCCACATTCTTAGCTTGTATCGTGAAGATTCACCAATTGATTGGCAACAGGTTGAATTTGCTAAAAATCAATTAATTGCAGCATTAAATGGTGAGCCTTTTTCGATTACCCATTCTAACGAAACGTTCACTTCGCCAATTCAAACAGCAGTGCCACACACAGCAACGGTTTTACCCAAGGCCTGTGACGAGAATGATCTTGGCTTTGGTTTTTTTGAAGATGATGTCAAATTAACCTTAGCCATTGAAAATCAAGATTTTGGTTTTTTTGATGAAGCGTATATTGCGAAAGAAATTAGTATTGATGATTTAAACAAAACGGTCCCAAATAGTCAGCAACTTAATACAGCGCCTGACGATGACTTAGGTTTTGGTTTCTTTGAGTCCTTAACAGCTGAAAGCATTGACAGTGAAATTGATGCTTTAGTGCAGATTAAAACTAATCCAGCACATCCCATCATTGAGCCAATTGCAGAGCCTATTAGTCATCATTCCGGTGCTAAAGTGCCTCGTTATACAGGCAAAGTCACGCAAACCGAAAAAACAGAACCCACAGATTTGGTTACTTCAAATGCATCAAATCAGCATGTGGCTTCTGCGGTCACATCACCACAAACAACTGTTGCGACTAAAAAAGTCAACACGACCACTCAAGATGCCACATTAAGAGTCGAAACCTCCAAAATCGATACCCTAGTCAATCTTGCGGGTGAATTGGTTATTACCCAGTCAATGTTGACCCTCATTGGTAATGAGCTGTCGGGTGAATTGGGTGAAAGGCTTAAGACTGCATTGGTCGAACTTGAGCGAAATACGCGGGAGATGCAAGAGGCTGTGATGTCGGTCCGAATGTTGCCAGTTTCCTTTGTATTCAACCGGTTTCATCGATTAGTCAGGGATTTATCAGAACAACTCGGCAAAAATGTCAATCTCGTGATCGAAGGTGGCAACACGGAAATCGATAAGGGCATGATTGAAAAGCTGGTCGATCCGCTCACGCATCTAGTACGCAATAGTTTAGACCATGGTATTGAAAAACCAGAAGTCAGGCGTGCGTTGGGTAAAGCTGAAACGGCCCAATTATCGCTTAAAGCAAGTCAGCGGGGGGGCTGTATTGTCATTGCTGTGCACGATGATGGTGCTGGATTACATCGCGAGAGGATCTTACAAAAAGCCCGAGAAAATAATATGCCAGTTGCGGATAACATGCCGGATAAACTGATTTGGCAACTGATTTTTACCGCCGGATTTTCGACCTCCAAGGAAATTACTGATGTTTCTGGCCGTGGTGTCGGGATGGATGTTGTTCGTCGAAATATTGAAGCACTAGGCGGACGAATCGATATCGATTCCGTGGCGGGTCATGGGGCTACCTTTGAAATTCAATTGCCACTGACCTTAGCCATTGTTGATGGGATGAGTGTGAGTGTGGGGAATCAAATCTATATTTTACCGCTTGTCCATATTATCGAATCAATACAACCCCATAATGAGCAGCTAACGTCCTTTGCTCACGAGCGTTTAATCCGAGTCAGGGAAGAATATTTACCCCTATTAAACCTGCATCAATTGATGGAAATCGATCCGTTTGCCAAGCGTCCCGAAGAGGGCATTGTGGTGCTCCTTGAAAGCAACAATAAACGTTTTGGATTGTTTGTTGATGCATTGGTTGGTCAGCAGCAGGTTGTGATTAAAAGTCTTGAAAAACATTATCGTCGGATCCCAGGCGTGTCTGGAGCCACCATTATGGGAGATGGTAGTGTCGCTTTAATTCTCGATGTGGAATCACTGGCCCAGCATATTAAGCATTAACTGAGGACATGCTAATGGAAAGTCGCACATTGCTCGGCCCTAAACCGGAATTTAGTGCCCATGATGAAGTAGAGTTTTTAAGTTTTGTGCTGGGTGAAGAACACTATGCATTGGACATTATGTCGGTAAAAGAAATAAGAGGTTACGAGCCTGTCACAAAAATTGCCAATGCGCCCAGTTTTATTAAAGGAGTGCTTAACCTGCGTGGTGATATCGTACCGATTGTCGATTTACGAATGAAATTTAATGTCGGAACAGCTACTTATGATGAGTTCACGATAGTGATTATGCTCAATGTTTGTGACCGAATTGTCGGCATCGTGGTCGATGCTGTTTCAGATGTCATTAAACTGGCGAGTGAAGCCATTTTACCCGCCCCGCAATTTGGCGCTGCCTTTGATAGTCGCTATCTCAAAGGTCTCGCAACCGTTGAAGAAAAAATGATTATTTTGGTCAATATTCAAGCTCTTATCAGCAGTGATGAGTTGGGGCTAATGGATACAAACAGTCTTTCTGAGCAGGAGTAAACACTATGGGTATCTTAGATATTTTCGGTAATACCGAAGAGCGCCAACGTCGAGATGAAGAGCGCCAACGTTATTTCCAATTGCTCGATAACAGTGGTAATAATTTCATGATTGCCGATAGTGAGCGCAATATCATTTACGCCAATAAAGCCGTACTGAATATGCTGTCAGAGGCTGAGGCTGATATCCGTAAACAGTTACCCCAGTTTTCCGTTGCCAAGATCGTTGGCAGTAATATCGATATCTTCCATGTTAATCCCGCTCATCAGCGCAATATGCTAGAAAGATTAACACAACCACATACGGCACAAATCAGCATTGGTAAGCGTACCTTTAAATTGATACTGACACCTATTATTTCCCGTGATAATAAGCATTTAGGGACTGGTGTTGAGTGGATTGACCGCACTGAAAGTATTGAAGCTGAACGGGCAACCCAACGCATATTAGAAGCGCTCAATAACACAAGCACCAATGTGATGATCGCCGATGCCAATCGAACCATTATTTATATGAACCGTTCAGTTGAAGCCATGTTACGCCGCTCTGAAAGTGAAATTCGCCAGGTTTTACCCCATTTCGCCGTGGATAAGATCATCGGTAGTTCTATGGATATCTTCCACCGTAATCCGGCGCATCAAGCGAGTCTGCTTGACAAGCTCGATCGTAAATATGAGTCGCAGATCAAAGTGGCGAGTTGTCATTTCCGTCTAACGGCAAGCCCGATTATTGCAAAGTCAGGTGAACGGTTAGGCACAGTTGTTGAGTGGCTCGACCGTACTGAAGAAGTACTAGTTGAACAAGAAATTGCTCGGATCGTTGGGGCAGCCGCTGCGGGAGACTTTACCCAACGTGTTGATAGTCAAAGTAAGCAGGGTTTTTTCTTAATGTTAGCGAATAGCCTCAATGCTTTGATTGAAACCTCTGATAGAGGATTACAAGATGTTGCTCGTGTGCTAATGGCCATGGCTGAAGGGGATTTGACCACGAGGATTTATAACGAGTATGAAGGCACCTTTAATGATTTAAAAAACTATTCAAACCAAACCGCTGAAAAGCTCTCTTACATGATAAGAGATATTCAAAAAGCAGCTGATACCATCAATACCGCATCTACTGAAATCGCTCAAGGCAATGCCGATCTGTCCAGTCGAACAGAGGAGCAAGCCTCGAGTCTCGAAGAAACTTCCGCCAGCATGGAAGAGTTAACGGGAACTGTAAAATTAAATGCTGATAATGCCAGCCAAGCCAATGCGTTAGCTTCAAAAGCTGCCGATGTGGCTGAAGATGGGGGAGAGCTTATCCAGCAAGTCGTGCAAACCATGGCGTCAATCAACGAATCCGCGCGCAAAATTGCCGATATTATTGGCGTGATCGATGGTATTGCCTTTCAAACCAATATATTGGCGCTCAATGCTGCGGTCGAGGCAGCCAGAGCCGGTGAGCAGGGGCGGGGGTTTGCGGTCGTGGCCTCAGAAGTGCGAAGCTTGGCTCAACGTTCTGCAAATGCAGCGAAAGACATTAAGGCATTAATCTCTGACTCGGTCAGTAAAATTGAGAGCGGCAATAGCCTCGTCGGAAAATCCGGCGATACCATGAAGGAAATTGTCATTGCAATCAAACGAGTGAACGACATTATGGCGGAAATAGCCTCCGCCTCTAATGAGCAAGCGATTGGTATCGGTGAAATAGGCAAAGCCGTTGTGCAAATGGATGAAATGACGCAGCAAAATGCGGCGTTAGTCGAAGAAGCCGCTGCGGCAGCTGAAAGTATGCAATCTCAGGCGCAGCAACTTGCTGATAGTGTGGCAAATTTCAAAGTCGATGAGGAAACAAGCGCAATTGGCCGCACCTCTGAGCTTAAAAAAATAGCGACTAAAACCCCCTCATTAGCACGAGTGTCCACGAAACCTAAAGCAATGACGCCTAAGCCTAGGTTAAATAAAGTCGATCAAGATGAATGGGAAGACTTTTGATTGAGTGATCTCAGACCGCTAGGTAAGGAATATGTGTTTACATTGGCTCACTTCAAGGCGGTGAAGACCCTGCTGTATCAGTTCGCTGGTATAAAATTAGCCGACAGTAAAGACGCTATGGTGTATAGCCGATTAGTGAGGCGAATTAGGGCACTCAAATTATCGGGATTTACGGCTTATTTAGAGTATTTACAAGCGAATGAATGCGAACACCAGGAATTTATTAATGCACTCACGACTAATCAAACCGCGTTCTTTCGTGAGCCGCATCATTTTGAGGTGTTAAAACGCTATTTACAGACTCATCCACACACAAAACGGATCTGGTGTGCTGCAAGTAGCACGGGTGAAGAACCTTATTCAATAGCTATGGTTGTCGCTGAGCATTTTGGTCGATTTAATACACCGATTGAGATAATAGCGTCAGATATTGACAGTGCCGTCTTAAAAAAAGCGCAGACGGGGATTTATCCGATAGAGCGTATTGAGACGGTGAGCGATGAGCGTAAAACGTTATTTTTTCAGCGGGGTAAAGGGGCGAAACTCGGTCAAGTCCGTGTGATCCCGGAATTAAAGCAAATGTTGCAGTTTACTCGAATCAACTTAGTCGATTCTTTTTGGTCGATTAAAACCCCCGTCGATATTATTTTTTGCCGAAATGTAATGATTTATTTCGATAAAGCAACTCAAGAAGCCATTTTAAAACATATGGTGCTGTCACTAACGGAAGAGGGATTATATATCGCGGGACATTCTGAAAATTTCAATATGTTTCCACAGATCCTCACCCCTGTAGGACAAACTACTTATCAGGCCGTAAAGGGAAAAACGAGTGCTAAGACCGAATATTGAATATCCTGCCCTAGGGCCAAATCGGTATTTTGATCACTTGTTTGATTGTGAAGCCGTGAAAATTATGCCGGGTGAATATTATGCCACTCGGGAGGGTAAATTAATTGTGACTGTATTAGGGTCGTGTATTGCCGTTTGCTTATATGACCTCGAACGGAAAATTGGTGGCATGAATCACTTTTTATTGCCCAGTTGCAATAATCATGGAAATGGTATTTTAGCTGAATCAGCGCGTTATGGTGTCTATGCGATGGAGTTGCTGATCAATGATTTATTGAAATTAGGTGCAAGACGGCAGTTCATTGAAGCGAAGGTGTTTGGTGGTGGCAACATGCTATCAGGATTAACATTACACAATATTGGCGAGCGTAATGCTGAATTTGTGTTGGATTACTTGCAGATAGAGCAAATCCCCGTCATCGCTGCGGACTTACTCGATATTTACCCGCGTAAAGTGTACTTCTTCCCGGAAACAGGATTAGTTAAAGTTAGAAAAATCAAGACGATGCATAATAGCACTATTATGGAGAGGGAAAGTGAATACCGCTTACGGATTAAAAATCTTCCGAGTGGTGGGGATGTGGAACTCTTTGGTGAATAGCAGATGGCAATAAAGGTATTAGTGGTAGACGATTCAGCCTTAATCCGCAGTCTGTTGGGCAGGATGGTCGAGTCCGATCCTGAGTTGTGTCTCGTTGGCATGGCAGTCGATGCCTATATGGCCAAGGATATGGTGAATCAATTTCGGCCAGATGTGATTACCTTAGATATTGAAATGCCAAAGGTTGATGGACTCACTTTTTTAGATCGATTAATGAAGGCAAGACCTACAGCTGTCGTGATGATTTCTGCCTTAACCGAAGAGGGCGCAGATGCGACATTCAATGCACTAGCTCTGGGAGCTGTGGATTTTATTCCTAAGCCTAAGCTGGATTCACCTCAGGGATTTAATGAATATCAGGATTTAATCCTCGAAAAAATTAAATCTGCGGCAAAGGCAAAGTTGCAAAGCCTGCCTGCGCCGACCATAACGCTGAAACCCAGTTTAAAACCAGCCTTAAATCAACGTACTGTTAATACCCAGTTAGTGGCTATTGGAGCTTCCACTGGCGGGACTGAGGCTATTTTGCATCTTTTACAACAATTTCCTGCGGTTATGCCGCCAATTGTGATTACGCAACATATGCCTGCTGGATTTACCCGTACTTTTGCAGAACGACTAAACAAACTCACTCGCCTTAATGTAAAGCAAGCTGAGGAAGGGGAGCGGTTATTACCTTGTTATGCCTACATTGCACCAGGGGATCAGCACTTAGAAATCATCAAAGTTGGTGGGAGTTTTAAAGCAAAGCTTAGCCAAGGTGACAAAGTCAGTGGGCATAGACCATCGGTGGACGTGTTATTCCATTCAGTGGCTCAATATGCAGGCGCGAATGCGACAGCTGTGATCCTAACTGGTATGGGTAAAGATGGGGCCGATGGGATGGAAGCGATAGATAAGCAAGGTGGCAAAACCTTTGCACAAGGAGAGCAGAGTTGTGTGGTATTTGGTATGCCTAAAGAGGCGATCAAACGCGGTGCGATTCATCATATAGTAGAATTGCCTCAATTAGGGGATAAACTGCTCCAGTATTTGGCATCATTAAAACGAGACTAGGTCATACTGATTTTTACCTTAGGCAATACATTAAACTAAGGTATTGATAATACAATTTCGTCCGCTTCGTTTGGCTTCATACAAGTTTTTATCCGCTAATAATAAACACTCTTGAAACTGATGACATTCGGTTGAAAATGCCAAACCACCACTCAATGTGACTTTAAATTCGGCGCCTTCTTCAACAAACACAATATGGCTAAAGCTTTCGCGAATGGCATTAATTTTGGCAATCGCCAGCGGTGCGGGCATGTCAGGTATGACCAGCATAAACTCCTCGCCGCCATAACGCCCCATAAAATCCGCAGGGCGTAGGGACTGTTGTAACAGGTGCGAAAAAGCTAATAGAACCTTATCACCACCTGAATGGCCATAAGTATCATTCACTTGCTTAAAGTGATCTAGATCCAGCATCGCGATACATACGCAAGAGTTTGCTCGTTTGGCTAAGCTGAAACTATGACGAGCCGCAACAAGGATTTGAGTATGATTCAATAAGCCCGTTAAACTGTCACGGCTGGCAGAACTGCGTATATCATGGCCACGTTGCGCGCGGGAAATCACTTGGGTAACAAAGAGGCTGGGGGCCGTTTGTTTAGAGATAAGATCATCGGATCCCGCCTGAATAATGCTGACTTTATTTTGCATGGTGTCATCTGAGCTCAACACTAAAATAGGGCTTGAAGTATATTTATCGAGCTGACGGATCATTCTTGCCAGTTCTAAGCCATTTACCTCCGGCATATAGAGATCAAAGATAAATAAATCCGGTTCAAATTGCTCCAGGGTTGGCATGACGTGCTCGGGTTTGGTCATGCCTCTAACCATTAACCCATGGCTACGTAACAAGCTCGAAAAATAATCCACCATCGATTGCTGATCATCCACTAACAGCACTTTAAGGGGAGGCTTATCGGACATTTTGAGCCATTGATGAATTTTACGAACCAACAATGTTGTTTCGGCCGGTTTAACAAAATACTCGCTGACATTGGCACGAATCGCTAATAAACGCATATCAAAATCGCCACGAGAAGATAATACAAATACCCGAGTATTATTTTTCTCAAATTCGGTGGCGGCTTCGAATAGTGCCTCTTCGGTATAATCGGGCAAGATAAGATCTAATAAAATTAAATCGAATGGACTTGAGTATTGCACCTTGAGAAAGTCGGTAAAATTTAAGAAATGTTGCACATTAAAACCAAACTCGTGTAGTTGTTTTGTGATCATTAAGCCCACATTACTGTCATCTTCGATGATGGCAATACAGTATTCATGGCGAGACTTTGAGGGTTTATAGGGGCTTTGTTGCATTTGCGCCTCAACCACGGGTGCCGCAGGCTGACAATGCTGATTATTTTGCAGTAACTGGTGAAAAAGCATATCTAGGCCTTTGATCACATTTAGCGTTGGTGCTGGGGTGTCGAGAAGATGTTTCAATTGAAGCTCAAGCTTATCGACAACATCTTTGGTCTCGATTAAGCCAAAGGTTTCACAGGAACCTTTTAAATTATGCACTTCGCGATAAACGGCTGACAGCATATGTCCTTGCCAGTTTTTCCGTAGTGATATCCATAACGTAATGATTTGTTTCTTTTTATCAGGCAAAGCATGTAAGTACTGACGTTTGAGTTGTTCTAAGGATTCTTCAAGACTCATAAAACCATCACCATGATAAGGATTTACAGAATAAACTGGTGCACCGGTGCTGCGTATGCAATACCCCTTAAGGATTAATTAACCCAATTCATTTAGTTGTGTTTTGTTGGGTACCTTATGAGTGTAAACCAAGAGAGAAAAAATGCGGCAGAAATACAGTGTTAATAACATTTAAACCTTAAAGCTACCTATTTTTAGCTGAAGTGATACTTTGATAGCGGCTTAGTGGAAATAACCTATGAAATTAGAAAATAATAAGTAAGATCAATTAATTTATAAGCGTTAGCAATGGTAACAGGAGTGATTTCAACGTGATGGGATGCGTAAAGAATATCAGGCACAACGCCAAGTTTTGTATATTGTTGGCTGTAACGGCCAGTGTCGTTGGTATTTATCCATTCTCGCTAAAAGCATTAGAGAAACAAGATTCTGAAGCCATCTGTATCCTTATCCAAAGTGAGATGCAAGATTGGCATCCAACCACGCCGCGTTATCAGGAGCTCAAAGCAAGATTCGATGAGCATTGTCAGCAACCCGTAGCCAATGGCATAAAATCCCTAACTAACCAGCCTAAAACGCAATTCACTGCTCGCCATGATACGCCGGAGCAGAAATCCAATGTGATCCCTACCGAGATAACACCTAAACATACGTCCACTCCAAGCGAGATCTCACCTATTTCCTCAATACTCGAGGCGCTATCTATTCTTGTGAGTATCCCAGTGTTTATGATTGTGTTGACTGTAGCCATATGGTTATTTCGTCCATCGCTAAGACGATACCGAGCCGAAAGGTTAGGCCTACAGGGTGAAAAGCGAGTCGCCAACTTACTCAAGCAAGGACTAAAAGATGAGGACTACCGACTTTATCGTAATCTAATTTTACCCATGGATGAGTTGAGTGAAGGCACGCCCTCTTTGACAGAGGTTGATTTAGTCTTATTGACACATTTTGGTGTTTTTGTTCTTGAAGTTAAAAATTACTCTGGCTGGATATTTGGGGGAGAGAAGCAAGCGCAGTGGACGCAGAAAATTTTTACTAAACAAACTCGCTTTAAAAATCCGCTCCATCAAAATTATAAACATTGTTTAGCGGTTGCCCATTGCTTAGGGTTAGTCGAGGGGCTCCATTCTGTAGTCGTTTTTAGTGATGAGGTGAGCTTTAAAACCCCATTGCCTAAAAATGTGGTAAATGAGTCGGGACTTTTGAGTTTTATCGCTCAATATAAAGTACAAACGAGTGAAACTTCTCAAAACACACATCTAGAATTTTCTCGCGCTGCAGAACGGCTCGATATCGCCAAGCAGCAGTCGAACTCTGATGCTAAGTCATTGCACTTAAAGCAGTTTAAGCATCATCGCGTTGAACCAACCATCTCAAGTTGATATTACAGTTAGTATTCTCGCTAAGGTGATAATGAATGGATTATTGCGCTATCTTTAAGAACACCATTAACCCATAAACAATTGGAAGGATAGGGATATGTCGGATAACACAGGTACAGTGAGATTACATCGGGTGTTGCGTGCACCAGCGGCGTTAGTCTACAAAGCATTTACCGATAAAGCGGCGTTAGAACGTTGGTTACCACCTTATGGCTTTGTCGGGACAATTCATGAGTTTGAATTGGCTGTCGGTGCAGGGTATTCCATGAGTTTTACCCAATTTGCGACCGGGTACAGTCATTCTTTTAAGGTGACTTATACCGAGCTAATCCCTAATAAACTTATCCGCCATAGCGACCAATTTGATGATACTAATCTACCCGGGGTGATGCAGGTGACAATTGAACTTGCCGAGGTAGCCTGTGGTACCCGCTTACAGATAGTACAGGAGGGGATCCCTGAGATTATTCCTGAGGAGATGTGTTATTTAGGCTGGCAAGAGTCACTACTGCAACTTGCGGCTTTGGTGGAAGCGAAGATGGAATGAGGTCGTCAGTCACTGGGTGATATAAAAAGTGTGATATAAAAAAGACGCTTATCTCGAGTAGAGTGAAGCGTCTTTTTTATTGGGCAATTTTATTGGCAAAGGATAAAGCCTTTAAAAAGGCTTATCACCTAGTACCCGCAGGGCTACGCACTGGCAAGGTTTGCCAGATACTCATCAAACGTCCCTTGAAAGTTCACCAATTTTCTATCACGAATATCAATAATGCGAGTCGCTAACGAAGAAACAAATTCGCGGTCATGGCTGACAAAAATCAGCGTGCCTTCAAAATCTTTGAGGGCATTATTGAGCGCTTCAATTGCTTCCATATCCATATGGTTAGTCGGTTCGTCCATAATGATGACGTTGATATCTTGCATCATTAACTTACCGAAAATTAAACGGTTTTTCTCTCCGCCGGAGCAGTTTTTAGCCTTTTTATTGGCATCATCTTCGGTAAACAGCAAACGACCTAACATGGCGCGTACCATCAAATCGTTATGTTTGGGTTGGCGCCATTGGTCCATCCATTCAATGATAGTCAAGTCATTATCGAAATCGCTGGTACTATCCTGTGGGCAATAGCCGATAGCGGCATTTTCGGACCACTTAATCGTGCCTTCATTATGGATTAATTCATTGACTAAACAGCGTAATAGGGTGGTTTTACCCACACCGTTCTCGCCAATAATTGCCAGTTTTGCGCCAGCTTCGAGAATTAAATCACCGCCTTCGAATAAGTTTTCGCCATCAAAACCATGGCCAAGATTTTCCAGCACTAAGGCTTGACGATGCATTTTCTTGCCAGCAGCGAAACGAATCGATGGGGTAATTCGGCTGGAGGATTTCACTTCATCCAGTTTAATTTTGTCCATGCGTTTGGCGCGCGAGCTGGCTTGTTTTGCCTTAGAAGCGTTGGCACCAAAGCGGTTAACAAAGTCCTGTAATTCTTCAATCTCGGCGCTCTTTTTGGCGTTGCCAGCTAAGAGTTGTTCACGCAACAATGCCGATTGCGCTAAAAAGTAGTCATAGTTGCCGGGATAAATACGCAGTTCGCCGTAATCGATATCCGCCATATGGGTACACACTGCATTAAGGAAATGCCTATCGTGGGAGATGATGATCATGGTACATTTGCGTTTATTCAACTCAGTTTCAAGCCAACTAATGGTATGAATATCTAAGTTGTTGGTCGGTTCGTCGAGTAGCAAGATATCAGGGTTAGCAAACAGCGCTTGGGCTAATAACACCCGCAGTTTCCAACCAGGCGCAACCTGAGACATAGGACCGTAGTGGAAAGACTCTTCGATACCGGCTTCAATGAGGATTTCGCCCGCGCGGCTCTCGGCGCTGTAACCGTCCATCTCGGCAAACTCACTCTCCAAGTCACCCACGCGCATGCCATCTTCTTCGCTCATATCTGGCTTGGCGTAAATGGCGTCACGCTCTTGCTTGATTTTCCACAGTTGGGTATCACCCATGATCACCGCATCGATAACCGTGTATTGCTCAAAGGCGAATTGATCTTGGCTTAGGGTGCCGACTTTTAGGCCTGGGGTGATGGACACGTTGCCTGATGTCGGGGCGAGGGCGCCACTTAAGATCTTCATAAAAGTCGATTTGCCGCAGCCGTTAGCGCCAATCAAACCATAACGGTTGCCGTTGCCAAATTTTGCCGAGATATTTTCAAATAATGGCTCAGGGCCGAATTGCATGGTGATATTTGCGGTAGAGATCAAGGGGATGTCCTAGGAGTTACGTCTTAATAAAAGGCTTAAACCGGCTGCGTTGCTGACAAACGCCGTTGCAACAATCATGCTTATGTAAAGTCTTGGCCAAGATAATTTGGCCGCGCAGTATAGCGATTTCACGCACAATATGCGAGTTACAAACAAATCCTTAAAGATAATAAACTTGCCGATGAAGCCCGTTTAATAAACACGCTGTGTCTCTTGGCTCCGCGCGGGAAGAGCATCTACGTAAGCGCCTTTATCCTTGAGTGATGCCCGTGATTAGCTGTACCCATTTAAACCTTGGAGTGGTTAATTAATGCTTATTTCCACTATGGGTTCGCCTCGTTTGCCTCCTAAAGCGGGTTTTGCTCACCAAGCGCACAGGTTATTTTGAATTACTATTCACCAATGTGCATATCCTTTAGCGAAATTCCCGAGATTAGCCTTTTGTTTATGCAAATTTTAGAATAAAAAACCGCTCAGGGTTTCAGTGCCCTCCTCACTGTCATGCCCCCTTGATTCAATAATTAGTCTCGTTAGTTGGCATGAGTTGCCGCTGTTGTCTGCTTATCGAAATACTGGTGTTAGCGATTGCGCCTTTATTTTCTTCGAGGCCGATATTTAACTGAATGGTAATAAAACATTGCAATTCTATGTTTGATTTCTGTATCTCTTTGTATCTTCTTGTATCGCCAGTAATACAGCTTGTTCGAATAGATATTACCGCATGGATCACTAGACACTTTTTCCCATGACACACTGTAATAGTGCCATGGTCTTATTTAAAAGATGGCACTTATACTGCTATTACCGTAGCAAAATTATGGTTATATGGCTAAATCTATAAAGGTATAAGTGATGCAAGAAGAGAAAATCACTGGTCTCTATTTTGTGGAAGAACAGCAACGTATCTGGATTATCTATACCCTAAGGTATCCAGAACCAATAGATGATGTTGACCTTGAGACATATATGGAGCTGCTTGAGAAAATAAAAAAGACTGATGGAACACGCTATGATTTGTACACCTATCTCCTATCAAAGCAAAACAAGTGCACAGACATTCTCCAATTTCTTAAAACACACACGCACTGAAAATCAACTTTCACAGGAGGATTTATGTTGTTTACTCAGGGAAAAAAGTTGTTTATTTGATGCTTTAGATGCGATTACGATTAGCCGTTGGGAGCGAGGAGTCAATATTCCATCGCTAGCAAAACAGGCAGAAATTGTAGAAATTTTTGGTTCAGAATTATTTGATATTTATCGGCAGGATAAAAGTTTTGTTAGTGAAGGACTCGCCTCGATTAATTTATTTGATTCGAGTGTCGAACGTAGCGAACATCCTTATTATCGTAATAAACCTTATCGTGTCGAATTTATTGATAACCATCATGATAACTTTTTGACCTTACTACAGTTGAGCCTGGTGTATGAGAGTAACCCCCGACTTTGTTTGAATAATTTCCAATTATCGCAACCCTTTTTTTTGGGATTATCGCTCGTTGTTGCATTTAGTTTTGGTGAGCAGATTGTTGGGCATTGTTTGTTTTGCCGCACGCACGCTAAGGTCGCGCTCGAGTTTATGAATGATGAAGTGGATTTGTTTGAGGTCATTAGCCATAACAGTCAGTCTAGCCCTGATACCTTAATGGTGTTTTCTTCTTTTGGTGTCACACCTCATATTGAAAACTATATGATGTCTGTCTACCTGAATGAAATGGCTTTATGTCGTTCGATAAAGTACTTAAGTTTCAGCATCTGTGATGAATCCTTAAAAAGGAAGCTTTCCCAATTCAAGTTACCTATTTTTAAAATTAGAACCTTAGAAAACAATCATAGAACTATAAAGAATTATTCCTTTTTCGCCAGTAGAACCGAAGTAATGGCTAATCGAAATTTGCTGAAATTATCGGTTATTCCTTCGGCTAAGTCTCAGACAATCGATCCTATTTTCTTTATGCAGCTAGAGACCAATATATGAATATACTCATTATTGATGATCAAAAATTTATCCGAGAAACGCTCAAAGCGGATATCAATAAATGTTTAGCCGAAAATGAAATTAATATTTATGAAGCCAGTAATGGCAATCAAGGGATTGATTTAATTATGGGGTTAAATGTATCACTCGATCTCATCATTATCGATTTGAAGATGGAGCAGGGCGATGGTATTGCTGTCATCAATATGTTGGCGACAGAGCCTCGGTGGATGTCGATTCCGATTGCCGTGATCAGTTCTTCCGATAAACGAACTCTTGAATTGGTAGACTGTATTATTCATACACTCAGGTTAAACCTATTGGGTGTGTTTGCAAAGCCTGTCAATGCCAGTGATATTTTAATGCCATTGCTTACGACCGACACCGAAGATGTGCCTGAGTCAACTACGCATCGTCATCGAGGTCACCGACATGCAAATATCAACGTTCAACAGTTACTTAAGGATGAACAGTTGATCCTTTGTTACCAACCAAAGATTAATTTAAAAACCCAAGAAATTACTGGTTTTGAGGTGTTGTCTCGTTTATGTGATCGCCACCATGGTTATATTTATCCCGACGTATTTTTGCCTTTAATCAATCAACAGGGATTAAACAGTATTTTTTCGCGGATGGTGATTTCTCAGGCGTTGCAGTGTTGGCTACGCCAGCCGCTACTCACCCCATTTTCATTATCAATCAATATTACGGCAGATGATCTCACCTGTGAGGAATTAATTGAATACATTATCGAGTCTAGTCGTGCTCATACGGGGATTCACTTAATTTTAGAGTTGACTGAATCACAGGAAATCATTAATCAAGATCGAGTTCTTAATTCGATTGCCCGGCTCATTATTAATAATATTGATATTTCACTGGATGATTTTGGTAAAAGCTATTCGACCTATGATCGTCTTGATGCTATTCCTTTTAAAGAAATAAAAATTGATAAAAGTTTTGTCTCCGATATGGATATCAATCATCAACATTATTTAATTGTTGAGTCGACCATTGCCCTAGCGCAAAAGATGCACGTAAAAGTGGTTGCCGAAGGCGTAGAAACTGCCGCTATTGCCGCTATTTTGACAGCCTTAGGTTGTGATGTGGCACAGGGATATTTGTATAGTCCACCCATTGAAGGTCGTTACCTTATTAACTGGATAGGCCATTATCAAAGTGAGTGTTTAATACATGAATAATCATGGCCTTGAACACCAAGTGAAGCAAGCGCTGTCAGTCTTTTTGGCGCAATATCAACAGCCGCAGCAACAAGTGTTAAGGCGAGCTTTACTCATAGAGCTTGAACGCATGAGTCTGCAACTTATGTCACTCAACGCTGAAGAATGTTTTTCTGACCTTAGGCATGAGTTTTTGGGGATGACGAGTTATCTCGCCTTGGATGAGACGTTGTGTGTTTCAAATTTGGCTTCGGTATCGGCTTTTAACACCCAGATCCAATTTTTGTTAAATGCCGTAAAGGAGCAAGATAATGGGGAGTAAATATACTTCAAGCATGTACTTGCTTACCGGGTTATTTATTACGCTGATTATTATTTGCTTAACGCTTGCCCATTCAATTAATGAATTTAAAGCGGTTTATCAAAAAAAAGCTCAGGCAGTATTTTCATCATCCCAAGATATGTTTTTACAACACCGTATTATGTTAGATGCATTGCGATCGTTTTTTAATGCTTCCGCTGCGGTGACCACAAAAGAATTTGAAGTATTTGCTAAGGATTTGCTGAAGATCAAATCTGCCGTTGCCTTCACATTAACCCCTGAACTCGAACTGGCGTATATTTCTGATCCATCTATCTTGCCAGAACTTAAACCATTAACATTAAGTATGATGGACAACGGAAGTTTACACGCCAGACTAATCAATTATACCCTTTTGACCGTTAAGATTGATGAACCTCAGATGCCTTATTTGATTTATGCCATTTCCCAAAAAAGGATTTTGACGCGTATCGATCAAGAGCAAGATGTATGCATTACGTATCAGTTCGAGCATTCAATTTTACGAAGCGCTTTCTGTGATATACCTGCTGCAACGGGGATTTGGCGCTTATTTGCCTATTCAGATCGTCAATTTATTACATTGAACGAATATCAGACCCGTTTCAATTTACAGGTTTATTATCAGGTACCTCGAGCGGAAGTGATTGAGCTTTTCGTTATAATCCTATCGATTGCGCTTCTTGGGCTAGCATTTTCGCTACTATGGTTTTTTAAAGCGAAACATCAACAGCTTATTGAGCGCATTGAATGTGAAAATCGTTCGAAATTAGCGGTAATGGCCAGTATTAATCATGAGATCCGCACGCCAATAAATGCGTTGCTTGGTTATAGCCGGATGCTCAAGAAAACTCTTTCAATACCATCCGAGCCAGCACAGCAGGGCACATCAAGACAGGAGCTAAGCCATATTGTCGATAAAATGATCTGGTCAGCAAATTTGCTTTATTCGGTTGCTGAAAACACATTAAATTACAGTAAGGCTGAAGTTGGAAAACTCACATTAGATCAGCATGCGATTAACCTTAGAGAATATGTTGGTCGCATTCAAGAATACTATCAAGCTTTCAATACTACTTCGGGTAAAACCCTCACTGTGTCGGTCAGTGATAGGTTACCTGACTTGCTTAAGCTTGATGGCACTAAGCTATTCCAACTTGTCACCAATATTATTAATAATGCTTTTAAATACAGTACTGGTGAGCAGGTACACTGTTATATGGATTTGCATCCTTCATTTAATCAAGCTTCAGCTTCGCTTATGTTGAGGGTGTTGATCCGTGATTTTGGTGAAGGTATGCCTATGCAGGCAAAGCGGGCGTTAGATAGTCCCTTTATTTATCAATCACTGTCTAGCTCCTATGGTATTTCGGGAATAGGACTTGGGCTTTATACCTGTAAGCGATTATTGGAGCAGATTGGCGGTAAATTACGGATACGCAGTCAGCAAGGACGAGGAACCACGGTATTAATGCACTTTCCGTGTCAGTTTTATCACCAGAAGCAGGAGCCAATACACCGTTATACCCAGCAACCATTACTATTAGTGGACGATAATCTGTTTAATCTTGAGATTTGCCGTGGAGCGCTCGAGTCCCATTTTGCCCAAATCCACTGTACAGATCAGGCTGAATCGGCGTTAAGGCTATTTAAAACGCTGCGGCCACCATTGGTGATTGTCGATTATCGGTTAAAAGAGACTGACGGATTAGTGTTAATTCAACAAATGCGCAAGCTTATCATTGAGATGGATGATAGTACTTGGGAATGCCAGTATTTTCTGCTTTCAGCCAATAATAGTGATGAGATCCCAGCACTTGGGCGATTTCCCGACGTGGTCTTTATCCAAAAGCCCTTTAGTTTAGAAGTATTTTTGAGCAAATTAGCGGCAATTACGCCAGTATAGGATAGCTACTGGTTAACACTATAAATGCATTCGGCTTTCACATAGAATGGCCTTTATACATTACTTAATCGACGATTCTAACGGATTGTGCTAATCCATCAGCAATACCACCGTCATGGCCCCGATTATCGCTTTGGGGAGCAAATGACTTTTCTCGACGTGAAACAAACCTTTGGCTTTAGCCATGTGCGCGTAGGGCGTTGGGTTACGCGGGAAGAATCCTTAATTGCCGCTAATTTAGTGTTTGATTCGCTGGCAGACCTTGCCTTTATCCTGCATTTACCGCCCTTAACCTTAGGGCTAAGGCAAACCTTAAGTCTTGCCTTTGGTCATGGCGGGCAAAAGGGTGTGCTGGCCCATTATGCTCCCGCGGCTAGAGAGCTGGCATTAGCAAAAAATGCCGGCGCTGGGGCCTTGGCCCATGAGTTTTGGCATGCGTTTGACCATTATGTGGCGCCTAAGGCGTTTTCGCGAACCACGGGACGTTTTAAGTGCGCCAGTGATCTCTGGCTTGCGGATCTGCCGCTCATTGATCATCCGTTAAATCATCGTTTAGCAGAAATTTTTCGAGTGACATTACTCTCTGAGGACAATCTAGCGCCGAGCGATTATGTACGCCGTGCAATAGCATTAGATAAGCGTTATGGTGCGCAGTATTTTGCTAAACCCACCGAAATGATGGCTCGGGCCTTTGAAGCGTGTATCGAATCCTATCAAGGGATCCAAAATCCGTATTTGGTGTCTGGCACACGTTACTCTGCGCAGGCAAAGGAAGGAGCTTATCCCGACGAATCACATAGACAACGTATCTTTAATGCCTTGATAGCCTACTTTGAGCCATTAGGCATAGCGTTAGGGAAAGTAGGATAAGCGATCAGTGTTAATCGGCGAGTTGCTGCTGGCAGTAGGCAAGTTGGTGGCGAATGGCATCGAGCCATTGTGAGGCGTGGTAATCCATTAAATACCAAGGGCTGAGCTGTGTTTCGGGCTGATGATTAAAAAACAGCGACTCACATGCGATGAGTTTAGCTTTATCCGCACACTGCAACCAAATAGCGCTTGGCGTATGTGCTAACTCGGCTAAATGCTGCCGAACTCCTTGCTTGGTATCCTCATTTACACACTCAATGAGAAGATATTGTCTCAATAAATCCAGTTTGAGAAAGGGATCTTCACTTTCACAGATAAAGTTTACTTGGTGTGTTGCCTCCGTTGTTTGCTCCCAAGGTTTCAGCGTAAATTCAGCCCAGTCTAAGCGATCACAGAGTAGGGCTTTAGCGATTCTTCTTTCCCCTAACCAGTTATGAACCATGCAGGGGAGATGGACTGTCTCGGGCAGTTCAACACTGCGCCGTAAGCTGGGCAGTAGCGACATGCGCTGAACTTGTAGTTGTTGTGCCAAGGTCATCATAAGAACGATCGCCGTTAAGCCAGATGATGGCCAGCAACCGAGAGTTGCAGTGAGATCGGTGGCGACTTGGGTTAATGCTTTCGCCAGTTGCACACCTTGGGGATGACCTTGTACTTCAAAAGCATATTGCGATTCGGCAAAGCCACCATTGGCAATCGTAACCACATGACCATGGGGCGTGAAATGCTGCGGACATTGCGTACCATTAAAAATAAAGGTGAGACCTTTCGCGGCAGGTTGCCATTCCCCTGACGCATTGCCAATGATGGTGGCTTGCTCAAGCTTGAGTTGCTCGGCAAGTGCTTTGAGGGAAATCCTAGGTTGCGGCTTAGCCAATTGACGGTGCATATGCGTATGTGGCTGAGGCGCATCGGCTAAGGGGTGTGAATAGGGCATACTCGCAAGGACTCTCTAAAGCAAAGAGGGCTAGTGTACTGGATCTTCTGTGCTGACTAAAGAATTATTGCCTACAAGCTATCGGTAAAATAATTAATAAAATTTTATAATAACAGTACGTTACACTGTTTTGTTTATCAGTATTACTTACTCACTAATCATCATAAACACAGGTATCTCAGCAAGAAACCTATACCAATTGCTCCAGAGTTTCATCTAGACGCGCCTTCGACAGGCTAAGGAATATATGTCGATTTTAATCGGCGGTAATCAGCAGCATGCTATAAACATTTTCATTTAAACCTATCTCACTTCATCCATCCTGAGCGCTGCTTGAGTTGAATATCCAGAGGCTGGTCGTCCTCAAATGTGTGACTCATCTTGTAAATATAGTAGATTACCCATATGTCGTATTGATAATAATTCGCATTAACTTTACACTGACAGGATTTTAAAAGAGGTAGGAACAACTCCCCATGGTGAAAATAAGTAATCGCTTCTGGTTTATGTTACACGGCTGGGTATCATTGCCCATCTGGATTTTATTCAGTTTCATCTGCTTAACGGGCACGGTTGCCGTACTTAGTCATGAACTGACTTGGCTGACTAACCCCGCAGCCCGTGCGACCAATCCGAATGAGCTACCCGCTAAACCCGTTGATGAATTAATGCTGGTGGTGGAAAAGGCCTATCCAAATGCACAAGTCATGGGAGCGATGACCTTTGAGCCTTATATAGTCAATGCCATTACTTTTACCGATGCCGATAAGCCTTATGCCATCGCCTATGTGAATCAATATACGGGTGAGATCCAGCAGATCAACGAAGGCATCACTTTTATCGGCTTTATGCGTTCATTACATGGTTGGCTGTTGTTTCCGTGGCAAGGCGGTTATAGCTTGGGGTATTACCTAGTGTGCTCTATGGCGCTCTTGATGCTTGCCTCATTAGTGACAGGGCTCATTGTGTACAAACGCTTTTGGCGCAGCTTTTTTGCACCTAAATTACGTCTAACGCAAGGAAAGAAGACCTTGTTGTCGGATCTGCATAAGTTATCGGGCGTTTGGTCGATTTGGTTTATCGCGATAATGAGCCTCACCGGGCTTTGGTATTTAGTCCAAGCCATCTTCTGGCATGCGGATATTGATATCGAGCCCCATGCACCATTGATTGCTGCCGAGCAAGTGCCGCTAGTACAGGCTGGCGATTCAAAAGTGCCAAGCGCCAATGTCTCTTTTACCGAGGCTTTAAGTTTAGCCAAACAGCGCTTCCCCGATTTTCAACCAAGTTATGTGATGCTGCCTGAGCATCAACGGGATATGTATCATTTAAGCGGCAGCGGCGATCATATTTTTTATGATCAATATTCCTATAATCTGAGCATTAATCCATGGACCGGCGAAATCGCCAGTGTCAGCTCGCCAGAAACCATGACAGGTATGCAAACCTTAATGCATATTGCTGATCCGCTGCATTACGGCACCTTAGGAGGGATTTGGACTAAGTTTATTTGGTTCTTTTTTGGTTTGGTGCTTTCTGGGATGTCAATCACTGGTTTTATGATGTGGGGATTGCGCCATGTTCGCGCCTTTAAACAGGCCGAAACCACAGATTTGGCCGCTGAGATGATTGGGGAGGCTCGCTAATGGCAAAATCGGTATTTTGGTTAAAGCATAAATACAAGCTCAGTGGCTTGATTTTAATTTTACCCTTAGTGTTTCTCTATCAGTCGCTTAGCCCGAGTTTTCCACCCGCTTGGCCGAGTCAGCAACTGGGGGAGTTTAAGATTGCGCCTATGCCGTTAGATTTAAAGTCGCCCTATAAACACCATGGTGATTACGTTAAAGATTTTATGTTGATCTTTGAGCAGGGAGATGTGGCCCATATTCGTCAAGCTTATGCCAATATCGGCCCAGTTGCTCTGCCATTAGAAGCGTTACAAAAAGGTGAAAATGGGGTGTTACATGGCAGCAAACATGGCCAGCATGTGCATGCGATTACGGGCGCTAAGTTAGCGGCAACGGACAGCTTGTGGGTGTCGATTCAAAATTGGCAGGGCGAATGGTTGGTTAGCCAATGGCCCGTGCCCGAGGCGGTGTTAGTTCAGTAATACCGCTAGCAAATTGTTTGCAGTAAACTAGCCCTCAGGTGCAAACTGTGCCTGAGTGTTATTTTTATCGGGTAGGTTTTACTGCATAGGATGTGATATGGAATTTACTGAAACAGAACTCGCGTTAATCGCGGCCGCAACACAAAAAGTGCAAATGGCGCAGCGGGTGCGGATAGGGGTGATTATTATGCTTATCTTAGGCACGCTTACGTTGCTGGCAGGATTTTGGAGTCACCCGTATGCGATTTACATTGCCTTCGCGATGGTGGTCTTTGCGGTCGCGCTACCTCAGTTTGGTCAAGGACCCAAATATGAAGAATTGTTAGCTCTATTGCAGCAAAAAGCCGCTCAAGTAAAATGATTAATCTGCATCAAAGTGCTAAGAGCGGTGCTAACAACAGCGCTAATAACAAAAGGACTTTCAGCAACATATTCTCTAGCCTAAAGCCCTTGTTACTTGTTCATTCCGTTAGTTAAAGCGCTTAACGACAGCCATATGACGCCCTTATTCTTCGGGGTAGACCTTTTCTTTAAATTCGCAAAGATCCTCAATAATACAGCTGCCGCAGCGTGGTTTGCGGGCCAGACAGGTATAGCGGCCATGCAGGATAAACCAGTGGTGGACATCGACTTTAAATTCGGCGGGAACGACCTTTAACATACGTTCTTCCACTTCGACCACGTTTTTGCCGGGGGCAAATTTAGTGCGATTGGCGAGGCGAAAAATATGGGTATCTACAGCGATAGTCGGCCAACCAAAGGCGGTATTGAGTACCACATTGGCGGTTTTACGGCCGACACCGGGAAGGGACTCGAGGGCTTCTCTGTCCTCTGGGACTTCGCCATTGTATTTTTCAATCAAGATCTCACAGGTTTTAATCACATTGATAGCCTTGTTGTTATACAGGCCAATCGTCTTGATATATTCCTTTAATCCTTCCACGCCTAAGGCATAAATGCTGTGGGCGGTATTGGCCACCGGAAACAGTTTATCGGTCGCCTTATTCACGCTCACATCAGTTGCTTGTGCCGACAAGGTCACCGCCACCAGTAATTCAAAGGGACTGGAGAAATTCAGCTCAGTTTCGGGTTTGGGATTGTTTTCACGTAGGCGGGTGAGGATTTGGATGCGTTTTTGTTGATTCATAGTGATCCTTGTCAGTAGTGGGTTGAACGTTAAACCCACTACTTAAGCTGTTATCTCAATGAGGCTTAACTCACTTTGGTGATCCGCGCCCGTGTCACACTAGGCTGCGCTGCTGCTTGTGGCTGGCGCTCTTTAAGCTTTTTATCGACAATATTTTTCAGGGCAATAAGTAGGCCCATTACGATAAAGGCACCAGGCGGCAACATAGCGAGCAAGAAAGGGGTATCGACTTGCCATACTTGAATGGTTAAAGCCTTTGCCCATGGGCCGAGCAATTGGTCGGCGCCGTCAAATAGCGTGCCTTGGCCAAGAATTTCCCGCGTAGCCCCAAGCACGGCTAATACCAAGGTAAAGCCTAGTCCCATCATCAAGCCATCGAAGGCCGAGCTAAAGGCATTATTACGGGAGGCAAACGCTTCGGCGCGGCCAATGATAATGCAGTTGGTCACAATCAGCGGTAAGAAGATCCCTAACGACATATACAACCCATAGGCGTAGGCATTGACTAACAGTTGCACCGCTGTCACCAGCGCCGCAATGATCATCACAAACACGGGGATTCGGATTTCCTTCGGCACATAGTCGCGCACTAACGAGACTAAAACGTTTGAGCCAATCAGCACCAGCATTGTTGCGATACCTAGGCCAAGGGCGTTGGTGAGGGTGGCCGTTACGGCTAACAGTGGGCAAAGCCCCAACAGTTGCACTAAACCTGGGTTGTTTTTCCACAGTCCTTGCCAGGCAATTTCGCGATAATTAGTCATGGTTGGCCTCACAATTCAGTGGTTGGCTGAAAATCTCTGCTTGATGCTGAGTAAAGTACCATACAGCGCGTTTAACGGCTTTCACATAGGCGCGTGGTGTAATTGTCGCGCCAGTGAATTGGTCGAAATCGCCGCCGTCTTTTTGTACCTGCCACTGCTTATCATCTTCAGATGTAAGCACTTTACCCACAAATTTGGTGACCCAATCGGATTTACGTAACTCGATTTTATCTCCAAGCCCAGGCGTTTCTTGGTGAGAAAGCGTACGAACGCCTAATACTTCACCTTGGGTGTTGATACCAACAATCAGCTTAATATTACCGTTGTAACCATCGGGAGCGATGGCTTCTAAGGCAATAGCAACGGGTTTACCCGCTGCGGTGGCAATATACGCAGGCAAGGCATCTTCAGTGCCGAGCGCCTCTTTATTTTGCAGTAACGTACATTGCGCGGTCAGCTCATTGTCATGGAGTTCATCTGGGATCAGTTGATGTAAGATGCCCATCAGTTCTTTCTGCTGTTGCAGCTTTATTTCATCAAAGGTCTGTTGATTAACCACAGCCACTAAGCCGGTGCAGAGCAGGGCAAATAGGGCAAGTAGCAGACCATTTTTAATCATTGGGTTATTCAATTTTTTTCCTCAAGAGTCTTTGTTCAAGCTCGCTTGATTCTCTATTTCACAGGTCTAGCCCGCTGAGTGGCCATAGGCACGCGGACGCACATAATAGTCAATAAATGGCGCGCACAGGTTGGCGAGCAATACAGCAAAAGCAAATGCGTCGGGATAACCGCCTTGGGTACGGATGATATATACCAAGACACCGATTAAAGCACCGAAAATCAAACGGCCGCGTGGACTGGTGGCGGCGGTGACAGGATCGGTCGCAATAAAGAAGGCGGCGAGCATGGTGGCACCCGAAAATAAATGGAACAGCGGACTTGCCTGCATATCGGGTGACAGTAAAAAGCCGATGCTCGATGCCACAAATAATCCCGCCAAGACGCCAGTACTGATGTGCCAACGAATGGCTTTTAATTTAAGCAGCACTAACCCGCCAGCGAGATACGCCAAATTGACCCAAAACCAACCTACGCCAGTGCTGCCATCGAATATGCTTTTGGTCATACTTTCAGTGGTGGTGAGCCCTAGTGACAAATCGGTTTTGAGGGTATCGAGTGGCGTTGCCATACTGATACCATCAATCCCTAAACGGAATTGATCCATCCCACCATGGGCACCGACATTGAAGATAAGTTGCAAGCTATCGATAACACTTGGGGTATTGAGTGCAACGGTACTTGGCGCAATCCAGCTGGTCATCTGTAGTGGAAACGACACCAGTAGCAACACATAGGCAGCCATGGCAGGGTTAAACAGGTTATGGCCTAAGCCGCCATAGAGGTGCTTAACAATAACAATCGCAAAGGCGGTGCCCATCACGATCATCCACCAAGGTGCTAGCGGCGGGATCGCGACCCCAATTAAGATTGCCGTCAGCATGGCGCTGTTATCGCTTAAGCTCGCTTTGATGCTGCGATTACGCAGTTTCATCACCGCTGCTTCACAGCTTAGGGCCACGATAATCGCCAGTAACACTTGAATAAGCGTGCCCCAGCCAAAAAAGGCGCATTGCACCACAAGGCCGGGTAACAAGCATAAAATAACCCGTTGCATAACCGTTGAAGTATGCAAGTTACGGGTAACATGGGGTGATGAGGCTATTTTAAACGCCATTGTGATCCCTTTTATCTAATCTTGAGTCACTGATTTTTAAGCTAATAATTTTTAAAGCACGGATGTCAAAATCAGCAGTGCTATTCATTTGAGTCACTGAGCGCATCCGCTTCTCTGGCTGCTTTTTTGGCTTTCGCACGAGCAACCGCAGCAGCGACCTTGGCCTTTTTCTCATCATCAGGACTGAGTGGTGCGCTTAGTTCGGTGGTTGAGTCTGATTCATCGCCTGACTCATTGGTTGACTCTGGCTTAGCCTCTGTTACTAACTCGGGCTGAACCTCGGCAACCTCACTCGAATCCGCTTGCTGTGCGGCGGCTTTTTTGGCTTTCGCGCGAGCAACCGCAGCAGCGACCTTGGCCTTCTTCTCATCTTCAGGGCTAAGCGGCGCACTTATTTCAGCGGCTGAGCCTAATTCATTGCGTGATTCAACGTCAGAGCCTGACTTTTGCTTAGCGTCTGCGGCTAGCTTGGGCTGAACCTCGGTAACCTTAGTTGATTCAGCTTGCTGTGCGGCGGCCTTTTTGGCTTTTGCGCGGGCGACGGCAGCAGCGACTTTGGCTTTTTTGTCATCCGCCTCTGTGCTCGTAGCCGTTTCTGCTACTGGCTGATTCGCATTGACAGTCGCTTCAGTATCGCCATTGGCATCCGAGTCGGCCTTCAATGCCGTTTTTTTCGCTTTGGCACGAGCGATAGCGGCGACGACTTTATCTTTTTGTGATAAAGACTCGGCTTGAACCGTTGGCTCGCTTGATTCAGAAGAGACTGCTTGCTTTGACGATTCTGCATCATCCGCCCCTTGAGCCGCCTTCTTGGCTTTAGCTCGAGCAATTGCAGCGGCAACAGCCGCTTTACCCTTAGGCGCTTCTGTGTTGCTCGTATCAGCAACAACGACCTCGACCGTCGCGTTATCGGTTGTGGCTTCTGCCGCTGCTGCCTTTTTGGCCGCAATCCGCGCCATGGCTTCAGCTACAGCATTCTTATCCGTTGAGGTCATGGTCGCTTGGCGACGCGCAGCGGCTTCTTTAGCCTTAGCTTCGCGGGCGAGTTTTTCTTCTTCGAGGCGTTGAATACGCGCCTCGAAGCGCAGTTTGGCGCGCTCGGCTTGATGCTTCTCATCGGCGGCTTGTTTTAGTGCCGATTTAGCGATGCGGTAGTATTCCACCAGTGGAATATCACTCGGGCACACATAACTACAGCAACCGCATTCGATACAGTCTTTTAGGTTGTAGCTGGCCGCCTTATCATATTCTTCGGCTTTTGCATGCCAAAACAGTTGTTGTGGTAGCAAGAGTGCAGGGCAGGCATTGGCACATTCGCCGCAGCGGATACAGGCCTTTTCCTCTGGAGTTATCCCAATCTCTTGACTGCTCGGGACCAAAATACAGTTTGTGCCCTTTAAAATCGGTACTTGGATGGTTGGCAATGCGTGGCCCATCATTGGCCCGCCAATAATCACTTTTTGCTCGGCTTCGGCATTAAATTCAGTTTGCTTGAGCACATGTTCAACAGGCGTGCCTATGGGTAACCAATAGTTGCCAGGTTTACCCACATTTTGCCCCGTCACGGTTACCACACGTTCAATCAGCGGTTTTCCTTGGGTCACGGCTTGATGAATCGCAAAGGCGGTTCCCACGTTATGCACGACAATCCCAAGCTTAGCGGGAATGGCGCCTGAGGGCACTTCACGACCGGTGATGATTTGGATCAGTTGTTTTTCACCGCCAGAGGGATACTTAGTTGGGATCACCGTTACCCGAGTGCTGCCCGCAGGGAGCGTGGATTGACTGACCGCCTGTTGCATCGCCTTTATGGCTTCAGGTTTGTTGTCTTCGATAGCAATCACAATGCGTTTTGGCGACAAAAGGCGATGGATAATCGCAATACCCGCCAGAATGTCTTGGCTGTATTCGCGCATTAAGCGATCGTCGGCGCTGATATAAGGCTCACATTCCACGCCGTTGATTATCACTAATTCAATTTCACTGACGGGATTGAGCTTAATGTGGCTTGGGAAAGCGGCGCCACCCATGCCGGCTATCCCTGCGCCATGGATTTTGGCAATCATCTCCTGATTGCTGAGCTCAATTGAGCCTGGCGTTAACTCGCACCAGCGGTCTTCACCATCGGCAGCAATTACACAGGTATTGACTGGCAAGGCCGAGGCATGGTTACTGACTCTTGGCTCAATGGCGACCACAGTGCCAGAGGTTGGCGCGTGCACGGGCAAATGCCAAATTGAGGTGCCTTGAGTTAATGGCGTACCTTTTAATACTTTGTCACCCACTTTTACTGCAAGAGTGCAGTTTTCGCCCACCTGTGGCACAGGGACAAGGTATTCCTGTGCTAATGGCAGTTGGCTAATCGGTGTGGTGTTTGAGAGGAATTTGACTTCAGGCGGATGAATGCCACCAGGTGAGCGCCAAAGGGTTCCTTTATCTAATTGATCTAATAAAGTCTGCACCGCTTATCCTCTCTTTTCTTCGTGCGGGGTCTCTTGGATAAGAGTCACGGGAATGGCATTTAAGCGCCAGTTCCAGTTTTTCAGATTTTGGCCCACAGGGATCATATCGATACAGTCAACGGGGCAGGGCTCGACACAGAGATCGCAACCTGTGCAGTCTGCCGTGAGCACGGTATGCATGAGTTTGCCCGCGCCAATAATGGCGTCGACAGGACAGGCCTGAATACATTTAGTGCAGCCAATACATTCATCTTCGCGAATATAGGCGACTTTTTTGACTTGGGACTGAGCCTCGGCGTTGAGCGGCTCTGGCTCGACCCCCATTAAGCTGGCGAGTTTTTCCATGGTCGCAGTGCCGCCGGGCGGGCACTTGTTGACTTTATCGCCATTGGCAATGGCTTCGGCGTAAGGACGACAACCGGGATAACCACATTGACCGCATTGAGTTTGTGGCAGAATCGCTTCGAGTTCATCGACGATAGGATTACCTTCAACCTTAAATTTTAAGGCGGCAAATCCGAGTAATACCCCAAAGAACAATGCCAATAGGGTCAATAAGATAACGGCAATTAACATGGTGGACATCTATTTAACCAATCCTGTAAATCCCATAAAGGCCAATGACATCAGGCCCGCGGTGATCATGGCGATAGCACCGCCTTTAAACGGCATTGGCACATCGGCCGCCGCTAAACGCTCACGCATCGCGGAAAACAGAATTAACACTAAGGAAAAACCCACCGCAGCACCAAAACCATAGATAGCAGATTGAATAAAATCGTGTTTTTCGTTCACGTTTAATAGGGCTACCCCTAATACTGCACAGTTAGTGGTGATCAGCGGCAGATAAATTCCCAGTGCGCGATGTAGGGCTGCACTGGTTTTCTGCACTACCATCTCGGTAAATTGCACTACCACCGCAATCACCAGAATAAAGCTCATGGTACGCAGATAACTGAGATCAAAAGGCAATAATAGGTATTGATTCACTAGGTAACTGAGAATGGATGCCAAGGTCAACACGAAAGTGGTCGCCATAGACATACCGATAGCGGACTCCAGTTTGCTGGAGACCCCCATAAATGGACATAAGCCTAAGAATTTCACTAATACGAAATTGTTGACCAGTACAGTGCTGATCAACAACAGGAGATATTCACTCATCTCAATACTTGTCTAAACGGATCTTGGCCGTATTATCGACTTTTCCGTTTGCATAAACAACATATAGAATGCAGGGTTAACTATCTTTACTGTAAATATGCATGCTTGATTAGCCCTGCATTGGTTTAAATTTGATCAGTTAGGGTGATGGCCTGTGGCTGGGCAATGTAATAGCCTTGGAGGCCATCAACGAGAAGTTTTTCGAGGGTTAATTTTTCTTCTTGGCGCTCAACACTGGTCGCAATTACGCGGATACCAATACGTCTGGCAACGTCTACCATCATACGCACAAAGAATTTATTATTACTGTCTTCATCGATCGCCGAGGTGTAGCTACCATCAAGCTTAATGTAGTCTGGGCGCACTTCGCTGAAGAATTTGAACGAGGTAAAACTCATGCCAAAACGCTCAATTGATACCCTCGAACCTACGCTATGCACTTCACGCACAAACTTATAACTCGCCCCTAAATTGGCTTGCATACCGGATTCGTTAATCTCAAATACTAAGCGTGAAGCGATATATTTATGCTTGCCAAGAATATCCTTTAACCAGCCAACAAACAGTTCTTGATGCGCTGAAAAAGCACTGATGTTGATGCCAAAATTGCCGCTAATGGTGGGGTTTTCTTTAAGCATTTTTAATGTAGTGATCACCACTAGTTTATCTAATTCTGTGCTCATTCCATGGCGCTCCGCCATGGCAATGACTGTGGTGGTCGGTAAAAACTTCCCTTCACTATTGTAGAAGCGTGCCAGCAACTCGCGATATACCTCTACATCGTTACGGCAAGGTTGAATCGGTTGTTGGAAAAATTTAAGCGCTTGGCGGGTGATTAGGTCGTTGATTGCCAGTTTCCAACGGTCGTCACCAAATTGCTGATCCGCATTGAGTTTCTCTTGAATATGATAACTATTAGGACCAAGGGTTTGCGCTATGCTGACAGCCGTATCTGCAAGGGATAGCAAATTGACGGGATCTGTCCCTTGTTGGTATGGGACAAGCCCGATATGTGCCGCGGATTCTGCTTTGATCATCTGTTGATATTCATCAAGGAAAATTTTCAGTTGATCTAAAAACTTAGGTCCATCCTTTAACACTAAATCGGGCAAAAAAATCGCAAAATCGGCACTGGAAACGCGGTAGCACTCTGCATCGGGATATTTTGAACAGGCTTTACGAATGCAATTAGCCACATTCGATAAATAATCGTCACCCGCTGAGCGCCCTTGAAGTTGGTTGATATGAGCTAGCTCAGTCGCCTTAACCATGGCCATTAATCCGAGTTGAGGAATGGCACGATTGCTAATACTTTCCAACTTGGAGGTAAAACGAGGACGACTGCCAAACCCCGTAATGGGATCTTGATAAGCCACTTTATGCAGTTTCTGGTTTTCCTGTGTGAGGCTATCGACTCGTGATTTTAACGTTGTTCGGCACTCCTCAAGCGCTAATCTGACTGGGGTCATTTCGCCATTCAGTCTAGAAGACTCTATGGCTGAAAAACTCAACTCCGGAACATGCATAATATAATCGGCAGCATAACGGATAGAAGATTTTAATTTATTGATAAGTAATAAAAAAACAACAACTAATACAATGTAAGCTAGCAGCAATGAGAATCCTAGCTGCTGGGTACTGGCAATGGCGTTTTCGATGGCTTGGTTAACACTCAACTTAACTTGTAACCGACCCGCAGGCAGCTTTTGTGTATGTGACAAATCTAAGGAAAATAACCCAGCAAGTGGGTGAGCCATTTGGACGTTGAGTTCACCTTGAGTGTAATTAAGTTGCCCATCAGTATCATCAATATATTGAAAAAATTGCAGAGGGTAATGTTCGGAGAGGCGTTGGTAAAGTTCGCTACCATTACCTTGCCACTGGTCAAAGTTGACCATGTATTGTTTGAAATTATTGAGTTCCTGCTGTTTTTCTGCCTGCAACTGGTGATTTTCGCTTTGATAAATCCAACCAAAAAAGCCTAAAAAGATCAGCAACAAAAAAATGGGATACGATTTAGACATCGCCATAAAATTCGCTCTCAATATGTCAAAGTATGTGCAATAAGATATTGCATGAGATTTGAAATAACACCGTTATCTGCGCGATGATACACGGTATTTTGGTTAACAAACTGCTCACAGTGTAACCGTATTTAAGGCAAAACAGAAATGAAAAGCGTGATCTATAAGCGTTAGATGTAGGATAAAAATCAGATGAAGTGAAATAAAATGGCTCCCCTGACTGGACTTGAACCAGTGACATACGGATTAACAGTCCGCCGTTCTACCGACTGAACTACAGGGGAGTAGAGGGTGCGATATGACTATCGACTTTGGATATTACTTTAAAATGGCTCCCCTGACTGGACTTGAACCAGTGACATACGGATTAACAGTCCGCCGTTCTACCGACTGAACTACAGGGGAATCGTTTTAACGTATCAGCTTGCTAACTAAGTGGCTCCCCTGACTGGACTTGAACCAGTGACATACGGATTAACAGTCCGCCGTTCTACCGACTGAACTACAGGGGAATCGTTAGTTATCTAACTGTATTCTCATTGATTATCAATGATTAAATAGTGGCTCCCCTGACTGGACTTGAACCAGTGACATACGGATTAACAGTCCGCCGTTCTACCGACTGAACTACAGGGGAATCGCTTTAATCGTCTCGATGACTCGTTGAGAACGGAGCGCATAGTAAAACGCTCTGTTGGAGGAGTCAACTCGAGTTACTAAAAAAAGTGTAATTATGCTGTTAAGTGCTCATCTAATGTGCATCATGGTGTAGAAATCAGCATTTTGATGAAGAAATAACTTAACTTTTCGCAAGATAGCGCTGTTCGGTACCATAAAATTTGTCAATGAAAAGTGCTTAAAGGCTGGCTCATATCTTCAATTGCTTAAAGATCCGTCGCTTGAGCATCAAAATCACTACGGCATTGAATAAATACACGAAAGTGCAAAATTGGCTGAATGTTTACAGGAACTAATAGCAAACAAAGTCAATGCGGATTCCGGCAGATGCGAACCCTTACTCAGAAAGGTTTTTGCCCGCATAAATAATCTCTTACCTCGTTATAATGTTGATGCCGCTATTTGGGCTGAGTTTATCGCGTGAGTGGTGAGCACTGACGTTTAGGCGAATAGAGCCACAACTCGAGCATTAGTCACTAGATGAGCGCCGTTAAACATTAAGATGACCATTTGATTGCAGCAAAGTGAAACTTTTTGACTACGGCGTTTTAGTGCTCAAACTGACGATAAAACGCACTGAAATTCAGGATTAATGCCAAATTAATACACAAGGAAGGACTTTCATCTGCTTACAAAATTGCAACTTAAATTTATGCTAAAAAAGATAAGGCTTGCAATTGTCAACTATATGAAATTTAAGGATTAATATTTTTATCGCCAAAATAGTGCAATTTAAGTCCATCGCCCGCGCACCAAGGGTTTGCCGCTTGTTTTAAGTCGCAACTCACAGGGTTATCCACAGAATTTGTTGATAAGTCGAAATAAGCGAGAAACCATGCGGGATTGAGGAGTATTTTTCATCCCCAACATTGGAGATAAATGGTTTGTAATTTAATTACATTTGATAAAAGTTACTACTTGTTACATTGGCGTTTATGTTCAGTGTAGGCTGATTATAAGATAACTGCTGGAGCTTAATCTGTCTCTTGATTAGAATGGTTCGACTAACCACAAGGATATGTAGCGCGTGTCAGAATCTGTTTTTCAGCTTGAATCCCAATTTGCCCCCGCAGGTGACCAGCCAACAGCCATTGCTAAATTGGTTGATGGCCTCGAATCAGGCCTTGCTTGCCAAACCTTATTAGGGGTGACGGGCTCTGGTAAGACGTTCACCATCGCCAATGTGATTGCCAAGCTTGGGCGACCGACCATTATTATGGCGCCAAATAAGACTCTCGCCGCACAGTTATATGGTGAGATGAAAGAGTTTTTCCCCAATAATGCGGTGGAATATTTTGTCTCCTATTACGATTACTATCAGCCCGAGGCGTATGTCCCCGCATCCAATACCTTTATAGAAAAAGATGCTTCGGTAAACGCCCATATTGAACAAATGCGGCTCTCGGCCACTAAAGCCCTGCTGGAACGCAAGGATGTGGTGCTGATTGCCTCGGTATCGGCGATTTATGGTCTTGGCGATCCTGACTCTTACCTAAAGATGCTATTGCACCTGCGCCAGGGCGATACCATGGGACAGCGGGACATTCTTAAGCGCTTGAGTGAATTGCAATACACCCGCAATGATATCGAGTTGCAGCGCGGTACCTTTCGTGTTCGCGGCGAAGTGATTGATATTTTTCCTGCCGATTCAGACCGCTACGCGATTCGGGTGGAGCTATTTGACGATGAAATTGAACGCTTAAGCGAGTTTGATCCGTTAACTGGGCAGATTATCAAACGTATCGCTCGCACTACAGTGTACCCTAAGACCCACTATGTGACGCCGCGGGAAAAGATCCTAGAAGCCACCGAGCTGATTAAACAAGAGCTGCGTGAGCGCAAGCAATATCTGCTCGACAATAATAAGTTGATTGAGGCGCAGCGCATCCACGAGCGGGTGCAATATGATATCGAGATGATGGTGGAGCTAGGCTATTGCTCCGGCATTGAAAACTACTCCCGCTATTTATCCGGACGCGCCCCCGGTGAGGGGCCACCAACGCTGCTCGATTACTTACCCGCTGATGGTTTATTGGTTATCGACGAATCCCATGTCACCGTGCCACAAATTGGTGCCATGTATAAGGGTGACCGTTCCCGTAAAACCACGCTAGTGGAATATGGCTTCCGTTTGCCCTCGGCGTTGGATAACCGGCCGCTGAAGTTTGAAGAGTTTGAGCAGTTAATGCCGCAGACGATTTATGTGTCGGCGACGCCAAATCCCTATGAATTGGATAAGAGTGGCGGCGAGATTGTTGAACAAGTTGTGCGGCCCACAGGATTGCTCGACCCTGAGCTGGAGGTGCGCCCCGTTGGCATTCAAGTGGACGATTTGCTCTCTGAGGTCGCCAAACGCGTCGCCGTCAACGAGCGGGTGCTTGTCACCACCCTAACCAAGCGCATGTCGGAGGATTTAACTGAATACCTCGATGAACACGGCGTCAAAGTCCGCTACTTGCACTCAGATATCGATACCGTAGAGAGGGTGGAGATCATCCGCGATCTGCGCCTCGGTAAGTTTGATGTGCTGGTCGGCATCAACTTGCTGCGCGAAGGCTTAGATATGCCGGAAGTCTCGCTCGTCTGTATTTTGGATGCAGATAAGGAAGGCTTTTTACGTTCGGAGCGTTCGCTTATCCAGACCATTGGTCGTGCCGCGCGTAACGTTAATGGTAAGGTGATCCTCTATGCCGATCGCATCACCAACTCGATGGCAAAGGCGATGGGCGAAACCGAGCGCCGCCGTGAGAAACAGCGAGCCTACAACCTTGAGCATGGCATTGTGCCAAAAGGCGTGGTCAAGCGTATTACCGATGTGATGGATGTGGACGATGGCAGAGAGTCTGAAAAGGGTTATGCTCAAGCATCCCTTGGCAGAGTCGCTGAGCCTAAAGCCAAACGTTATCATGCAGATGCTGCGCAGCTGAGCTATGATATCGACAAGCTCGAGAAGCAAATGCATGAACATGCGCGTAACTTGGAGTTTGAACAGGCGGCGGCCTTGCGTGATGAGGTAAAACGCTTAAGGGAATTACTGATCAGCGCATAAATGAGTTTCTCGCCTAAGCAAGGCGTTGAGACTCGACGCTGTGATGCTAACGTTCTGCCACTAAGGTGTTTTACTGAATAAAAAGCCGCTAACACAATGTGTTTAGCGGCTTTTTATTGGATTAGATCATCAAAGAAGAATCGAGACTTTATGCTTTTTCTTTGGTTAGCATCGTGCGTGGGAGCATAAAGAATAAGAGCGCGCAGACTAATCCGCAGATCAAACCAACTAAATGCGCCTCGGTGGCCACCCGCGCGCCGATCATTGCGGTTACATCGTCACTGGCACCATAGAACTGTTCATGGCCAACTTTGATGATTACCCCGAGCAGCAGCAAATAACCAGAGTACATTTTGCGGCGAATATCCTGCATTGCACCAAAGGTAAATAGGCCATGTAACATGCCGCTCAAGCCCACATAGCCAAATAATTGTGGGTAACCTAAATACAGACCAATGCCTTCAAACAGACAAAGCAGGATAAACAGCGCGGTTAATCCCTTAAGCTGGTAATGAAAGTGGTGCAAAAACAGCACTACCCATAATCCCGCGAGGTTCATCAGCAGGTGCCAATGATTGGTATGCAGCAGATTACCGGTAATCAGGCGCCACCACTGGCCGTCACTGATATCGCTGCGTCGATAGGCGAGCAGATTATCTACGCTTGGGGTAAAAAGTCCCGCAATATATAAGAGCGCGCAGAGCAGACTGACGATAAGCGCCAGCCAATAGGGGCTGAGTTTTTTTAACGTTAACAGTTTCACGCCTGTGGCTTACCTGTTTCAATTGCCTGTGTGAGCGAGGCCATCACTGCGGATTTGTTTTGCAGATAATCATCCAGTCCGCGTTTACGAAGATGGCAGGCTGGGCAGTCACCGCAACCATCGCCAATAATGCCGTTATAACAGGTCAGGGTATGGTGGCGAACTAAATCGAGTTGCTGGTATTTATCGGCCAGCGCCCAAGTTTGGGCCTTGTTGAGCCACATTAACGGCGTGATGATCTCAAGCTTTTTATCCATGCCTTGCACCAGTGCCGATTCCATCGCGCGGACAAAGTCGTGGCGACAGTCGGGATAACCCGAAAAATCGGTTTCACATACGCCGGTGATAATCGACTCAGCCCCTAACTGATAGGCGTAGATCCCCGCTAGGGTTAAAAACAGAATATTACGCCCAGGCACAAAGGTATTGGGCAGGCCGTTTTCCATCAACTCGTGGGAGACGGGGATCGCATCCCGGGTGAGGGCTGAAATGGCTAACTCATTGAGTAAGCTCACATCCATCACTTTATGGCTAGTGATCTTTAAGCGCTTGGCGAGGGATTTAGCAACTTCAATTTCTTCACGGTGACGTTGACCATAATCGAAGGTGATCCCGTGGACTTCATCAAACTGAGTTAAGGCTTGAATAAGACAAGTCGTTGAGTCTTGTCCGCCACTGAAAACCACTACCACCTTTGAAACTGATGCTGCTGACATAGGATCCACTTAAATTGACACATAAAATAGGGCGTAAGTGTAACTCAGGCGCTAGGGCTTGCAAACTCTTTGCTGGCGCGTGGCGACGGGTATGCGGCACTTAGTATCACAATGGCAGAGGCGGTAAAAACTTGCAGCTGCATCTAAAATCCTCTATAAATGCCGCCCCAGAAAAACGGAACGCTAGCATGAATTACCCTGTCAACGAAGTCTTTGAAACTATTCAAGGTGAAGGTGTCTTTACCGGAGTACCCGCCATTTTTGTGCGTTTACAGGGTTGCCCTGTGGGATGTGCTTGGTGTGATACCAAACAGACTTGGGATCTGCTTGAGGAAAATAAGGTGTCACCCGAACAAGTGATTACCGTCGATGGCTCCGTGGGGCGCTGGGCAAACCATACGGCGAAGAGTCTTATCGAGGCGTTCAACGCTAAGGGATACACGGCGCGCCATGTGGTGATCACAGGTGGTGAACCTTGTATGTATGATTTGAATGAATTAACCCTCACGCTCCACGCTGCCGGCTATGCCACTCAAATCGAGACCAGCGGCACCTTTGAGGTGAAGTGTGATGCTGATACCTGGGTGACTGTCTCGCCCAAGATCAATATGAAAGGTGGTTATAAGGTGTTAGCGCAGGCCTTGACCCGCGCCAACGAAATAAAGCATCCGATAGCGACCGAACATCATATCGACGAACTCGATGAGTTACTCAAAGGGATTGATGTGTCAGCGAAAACGATTTGTTTGCAACCGATCAGCCAAAAACCAAGGGCGACGGAATTAGCCATGAAGGTGTGTATTGCCCGCAACTGGCGTTTATCGATTCAGACCCATAAGTACTTAAATATCGATTAATCGCCATCTAGCTCAACTGGATGGGTCTTTAATGCTCAGAAATAGTTTTAACGCTCCGAATGGGGCGTTTTTTTATGAGCAAAATCGATAGATTAAAGGCACTAAATTTAAGCGATAAATAATAAGTCTGAATTAGCTGGTGTGCTAGAAAGAAAACTTGGGGAATAACGTGAGATAAAGTGTGATATGAGAAAGAAGTGGTGGAGGGAGAAGGATTCGAACCTTCGAAGGCGGAGCCGTCAGATTTACAGTCTGATCCCTTTGGCCACTCGGGAACCCCTCCACATAATTTCTTCAACTTTTAAGTCTGACTCATCGAGTCTGATTTTAAAGTTATCTTAAATCTTGGCCCGATTTAAGGGTAAAGCAAGTTTCCAGCGAACTAACGATTGACGAACCACATAAGATAAAAGTGGTGGAGGGAGAAGGATTCGAACCTTCGAAGGCGGAGCCGTCAGATTTACAGTCTGATCCCTTTGGCCACTCGGGAACCCCTCCACGAGTATCTTTTATAGCATCGCTAATTGTTAGTGCAAATGGTGGAGGGAGAAGGATTCGAACCTTCGAAGGCGGAGCCGTCAGATTTACAGTCTGATCCCTTTGGCCACTCGGGAACCCCTCCTCAATTGCGGCCGCCATAGTAGTCAGAAACCTTAGGCATGTAAAGTCTAAATATGAAAATTTTCCTAAAGTTCTTGTTCAACTGGTCGATTAACTGACAACGAGTTGTTTTAGCGATGTTTTTTTATGCAAATCGATGTTCCTTTAATCAATGAAGCCCAAATTGGCTCCCGCTTAAATGCGGCAATCGAACACAACAGGCGAGGTGAGTTTGCCCTGTTGCTGTCGCTATTGTCTGCTGACGCGAGGGACATGGCGCAGTTTCAATGGCAAAAAGAACTCGATACTGCCGAAAAACTACAACGTCAGTTTGAATTACCACCAAAACAAACGTTAGTGGCGGATTTATCCTCAGACAATCATATTATCGACAATAGCGCCGTGTTTATGCAGCAAGGGGCAAGAGCTTTTCAATTGCAACAGGCCTTGCGACCGGAAGCGTTAGTGATCCGAGGTGGTGAACCCATCGCCATGGCCGAAGCCTTAAGTAACTGTGAGTTTACAACTCGCTTGCGTCAGCGGGGGCAATTGCCATCTCCTCAAGTTGAAATCATGCACTTTGCCGATCAACTGGCGATCCAACGTAATTTGATCCCACGCTTAGCCAGTGCTTAGTGCTACTGAGGCTATTTATTATCAAAGGTATTATTTCGGGTAATAAGCGTGAGCAATACCAGAGTCTCTCTCATCATCATTCCCTATAATTAGTCGTTAGTGATATTAATGTTGAGTCGCTTATGTTGAGTTTTTAACATGAGACCATTAGAGAGGATAACCCTATGAAAGGTATCATTGCAGGACAAACCCCCACAGTAAACGACACATGTACCGATTGCGGCAGCTTTGTCGACATAGGCGCAGTGATTGATGAACAAGATACTGTACTTGAGTTGCAGTTTACGGGTGGCGAGGCGGAAAATGAGGCGGCAAAGATGGTTGAGCGTGCCCAGACACGTTTTCGACACACGCAAGCGAGCGTTACTCGAGGTGAAACGGGTGTGACGCTCAAACTGGTATTTGATGTCAGTGTCGAAAAAATGATTTTCCAGTTAGAGAATGGTCTATAGCGCAACCCCTGTGATACAAGTCGAGGTTAATTTGTAATAAAGTGTGGCCGATGTTGCTGTTTTAAATGTAGATCGTGTAATCTGCGTCAACAAAAACAATGATAAATCGGCTCCATTAACACTCCTATCTTTGGTGTGTTAGTCGCAGCATTATCGTTTTACCCAACACGAAGTTTTGTAGGGATCAGAGTGAAGCGACGTCAGCATCAACACTTATTAGAGTCTTTAGTCCATTCTACGGCAAAGCAGCAGGGTGATTTCACTAAGACGGCAGAGTTAGCGACAGAGCTACTGTGTCAGAATTTAGCGGTCTCCTTGGTGTCGGTGTGGATTTTTTCTGCCGAGCAAAACACCCAATCTCTCGTCGCCCAGTTTGGGGCGATGGCGCTGCAGGACATCTACCGTCCTAAACTGCTGCAAACGGTGCCGCGTTATTTAAATGAACTAAAAAATCACAGACATATAGATGCTGGTAATACGCTTATTGACCCGCGGTTGACCGAATTAGTCGATAGTTATTTTATTCCACGCCAAATTTTATCTAGTCTCGAAGTTGGCATCCGTATCAATGGCCATCTTGAGGGCGTGCTCTGCATTGAGCGCGCGCAGCTCACACACCATTGGCACGATAGTGAAATTCATCTGGCTTGCCAAATGGCCGATCAATTAGCCCTCACTCTTGCGACCAAACATGCTTACGATAAAGAAGAACGTCTCAGCCTTTTTCGCTGCGCCATAGAACAATCTCGTCAAATGACTATGTTGATTAACTTGCACACTGAAAAAGTGGAGTACGTTAACCAAGCCCATCAGGATATTAGTGGTATTTCTCGGAGCAGGAGCGTTGGCACTAATTTACGTGATTTAACTTTTTTCAAACAGCACAATGCGTTAGCTGAGCAGACCTTAGCAAAAATTTTCAGAGGTGAACTGGCAAAAGGTGAAGTGCAATTTAATCGTGCTGATGGTAGTCGTTATTGGCTGAAATATGTTGTGAGCCAATTTATCACCGATAGAGGCAATCATTACGCTTTAGTGTCGGGTGAAGAAAGTACGGATGAGCATAACTACAAAGCGGAGTTGGAACGTCTGGCGTGGCGTTGTAGCTTGACTGGACTGAACAATCGCAGTCACTTTAATCGAGTGCTCGAGCGAACAACACATGGGCTACTGTTGCTAGTCGATTTAGTCGCCTTTAAGCGTTTTAACGATACTTATGGTCATGAAAATGGCGACAGCCTGTTGATTGAGATTGGCCGGCGCTTAAAGCATTTTTCAGACATCAACAAAGCGACTGAAATCGCTCGTGTCGGTAGTGATGAGTTTGCGGTATTACTGACCGACGACAACGCAGTTTATGATCTGGACTATATCAGCACCCGCTTATACCAGCATTTAGCCATGCCGATATTAATTGGCCGTGAACAAGTGGAACCTAAACCCGCACTGGCCGTGGTTGATATTGCGTCGGTGGCAAATTTATTTGCACCACTGACCTGCGCCGATATTGCAGTGCAATATGCGAAGAAGAAAAAGGGCACAGCAATTCAAGTCTTTAACAGTACATTGCTGAGTGCGTTTAAGGAAGATGCGCAAATTGAACGCGATTTGCATAGTGCTATTCGCGGTCGACAATTTGAGCTTTATTACCAGCCCTTAAGGGATCTCGAACAGCAAACTTATATCGGTGCCGAAGCGCTTATTCGTTGGCATCATCCCAAAAGAGGCGTGCTATATCCCGGCGCGTTTATTGATATTGCCGAGCAATCGGGGATGATCAATGCGATAGGCAGTTGGGTATTAGAGGCGGCCTGTCGGCAATTGAATATTTGGCAGCATCACAATGCCGATCTTAGCATGCATGTTAACGTGTCTGCGCGGCAGTTTTTTAGTGGTAATTTGTATGAACAAGTATGGCAACTCTTAACCCGTTATCGTTTAAAGCCCAAAACCTTAATTTTAGAAATTACAGAGACGGAACTCATGGGCGATATTCGCCATGCGACCTTATTGTGTCAGGAGTTGGCTGAACTGGGGGTAGGCTTGGCTATCGATGATTTTGGGACGGGTTACAGCTCGATGCGCTACCTTAAACAGTTTCCTATCAGTAAGTTAAAAATCGATCGCTCGTTTATTTCAGATTTGACGATTAGCCGCGAAAGCCAAGAAATCGTCTCGGCCATTATTGCGATGGCGAGTGCGCTCAATATTTCCTTGACCGCAGAAGGGGTAGAAACCGTTGAGCAGGAGGCGTTTTTAGCCAAGAGTTTGTGTCATCAGGCACAGGGATATTTATACAGTCCAGCTCTGCGAGAACCCGAGTTTGCGCAGTTTTTGCTGGCCGCGAAACAATCGAGTTTTATCGCCCACTAAACCAGATGTTCGTATTGGTGTGATGAAAAAATAAAGGCAATCAATTGATTGCCTTTATTTTATGAGTCGATACTTTCATCAACAACTATCGTGTTAAGCAGCACTGTTTAAATTTCTTACCACTCTGGCAAACACAGGGATCGTTGCGCCTAGGGCGTTTGGCCTGCATTTGTTGTCCTTGGGTATAGTACCAACGGCCCTGTTCAAATATAAACTCAGATAGTTCATAGATTGCATCAATCTCACCCGCGAGTTTATACCAAGCTTTGAAGGTCACATTGCCGCGTTGAGTACCATCGGGATAGATTTTTTCATTCGCAGCTAAGACCTCAAGCCCTAACCAATGTGGATGTGGGCCTTGCTGTAGTTGTTCGAAGGTTAAGCCATCGAGAAAGTCTACATGGTGAGTTTTAATAATGTAATCAAAATTTTTCAACACAAATGCGCAGTAGCGTGAACGCATTAGTTGTTCGGGACTGGTGGCCACTTGAGTCCCTGAATCAACATTAAGGTGCAAAGTTTCACAACAGTGCTGATAAGGTTTTTGGCTGCCACAGGGACAATAGGCTTCTGGTGTCATGAGTGTAACTTGCTCAATAATAAAGATTATTACTTTGGTTTTTTACTGTCAGGTAATGGCGGAAACTGACGGCCATAGTAAAGATTTGGCACAGGCTTCGCATTCAAATAAAAACTAGGCTCGGCTCGATTGTTCATATCAAGGGTGACATTCCAGCGGTGCTGGGTGTCTTTTTGTGTGCCAATGACGAACTTGCCTGCAAATTCACTCACGGGTTCGCCAGTCTCTTCGGCGGGATAAAAACGCACTAAATAATAGCCAGTGTCGAACGCGCTGTTGCCTGATAATTTGCGGTTTAGCACCCGAAAGTCGATATCGATACGGGCCTTTTTGGTTCGGATTTTATCAAAAAAGCGCTGATAAATAGCGACAATATTATCACGGCCATAATAAATTTCTTTACTTTGACTTTCTGACAGATAACTTGCGTCTTTAGCATAAATCTCGGCAGTGACGTCGTGATTAAGTTCATTAAATGCTTGAGTAAACAAAGGATAATTCGCATTTATCAATTGATCTGTTGTCATGCTGGTCTTGGCTTTTGAGGGGGTCGCAAAACTCGGCAGCGACAATAGGCATATCAGGGCTAGCAGCAAAAATCTCATTACATTATTCTAATCAAGCATTCATGGCGCCACTATAATGGAGGCGCCCGCTGAACTAAAGGGGTGAATGTTTACAAAGTGTGTTTCTGTTGTAAAAGTGCACACTGAGTGTGAAGAGTGGAGGAGCTTGCCATGCTGGATAATGAATCGGCACTATTTTTTGAAGAAATGGCGGGAGTTGTGCCACTTAAAGGTGATGTCAAGGTGGTGAATTTACAACCTAAGGCATTAACGGATGAGCAAATTCAGCGCCGTGATGCGCTGCAACGTGAGGCTTATTTAGCTTGTATGCCGCTGGATTTAAGCTTGATCCCGGTTATGGCACCCGATGATATAGCCAGTTTTAAGCGTGAAGGGGTTCAGGGGGCTGTTTTTAAGCGCTTAAGGCTGGGGCAGTACAGTATTAAAATGGAGTTAGATGTGCATGCCTACCGTTTGAGTCAGGCCAGAGATGCGTTACTCAATTATTTGTTAGCGGCGCAGGCCCATGGTGAACGTTGTGTGATGCTCATTCATGGTAAAGGCCATAACAGTAAACCCGTGGCTGGATTGCTTAAATCAGCGGTATGTCACTGGTTATCTCAGCTTGATATGGTACTTGCCTACCATTCTGCGAAAACCGAGCAGGGCGGCACGGGCGCCTTATATGTGATGCTCACTAAATCCGAGCAGCTTAAGATTGAGAATAAAGAAGCAAATCGTAAGGGAATGGGTTGGCGTTAATAGGCTTCTGAACGCATTGATTTTATCTGATTGATACTCGCGTTCGTTATTAATGCCGAAGCTTAAAAAGAAAATGCCCAACATCGTTGGGCATTTTTATTGGTTTAGTTTAAGGCGTGGATATGACTCGCACCTGAGGCTTAATTACCAGCCACATTGACGATTCGCAGCTTTGTTCTGCTCATCAAGCCAGATTTTAAGCGGCGCAAAATAATCGAGTACTGCGCTCGCATCCATCATTTCCGTTCCTGTGACTTCTTTTAAGGCAACGGGCCAAGGTTGGCTTGCACCAAGCGCTAACATTTTATTGAGTTTTTCTCCTGCCGCTTGATTGCCGTAAATACTGCATCGATGCACTGGGCCCTTGTCTCCAGCCGTTTCACACAGCGCCTTATGGAACTGGAATTGCAGAATATGTGCGAGGAAATAGCGGGTATAAGGCACATTACCGGGTACATGGTATTTTGCACCTGGGTCAAAATCGGCTTCGCTGCGCTCAGTCGGGGCCTTAACGCCTTGGTATTTTTCTCTTAATTCCCACCAGGCTTGGTTATATTGCGCTGGAGTGATTTCACCGCTAAAGACTTTCCAGCGCCACTGGTCAATCATCAAACCAAAGGGCAGGAAGGCGATTTTATCCAGAGCTTGCTTTAACAATAAGCCAATATCCTTGGAAGCATCGGGTACGTCTTCGAGCAAACCAATCTGTTTTAGATAGCTTGGGGTGATAGATAGCGCGATCGTGTCACCAATGGCTTCATGGAAACCATCATTGGCACTGTTTTTAAATAGGAAAGGTTGTTGTTTATAGGCACGTTGATAGAAGTTGTGTCCAAGCTCGTGGTGAATAACGGTAAAGTCTTCAGCGGTTTTTTGGATACACATCTTGATGCGAATATCATCGAGGTTGTCCAAATCCCACGCCGAGGCATGACAAACGACATCACGATCCTTCGGTTGCAAGAATAAAGAGCTGCTCCAGAAGCTGTCTGGCAGCGGCGCAAAGCCCAAAGAGGTGAAAAAGCTTTCGGCCTGTTTGACCATTTTGTGCTCATCATAGCCTTTCTGCGCGAGCAATTCTGTCACATCGTAGCCTGGATCGGCATCATTCGGGGCGACGAGATCGTACACATTACCCCATTGCTGCGCCCACATATTCCCTAGCAAATGTGCCGGAATCGGGCCTGTTTTCGGCGCAATGGCGTCACCGTATTCGTTATTCAGCTCGCCGCGAACATAACAATGCAGGGATTCGTAGAGGGGTTTAACTTGTCCCCATAAACGGTCTAATTCCTGTGAAAATTCATCGGGTTTCATATCGTATTGGCTGCGCCATAATTCTGAAAGATCCGCGTAGCCTAAGTCTTTTGCGCCTTCGTTAGCGAGTTCCACTTCACGTTGAAACAACGGACGCATTGGTTTTGCAATTTCACGCCAGCCTTTCCACGCTTCAAGTAATTTAGCGGGATCCCGTGATTCCGCCATCAGGGTCGACAGTTCAGGTTGCGTCATACATTTGCCATCGGCGAAGCAATATTTGCCTTTACCGTAGAGCCCATTGAGTTCGGAGCTGATTTGCGCCAGCTCAGCATTTTTGGCGGGATCCAGCGGCGCCGGTAACACAAGTGCGCTGCGCAGAATATTCAGTTTGCGCGCATTGGCGGGATCGAGTTCCACATTGGCATACTTTGCGGCTTCAGTAGCAAGCTTAACGGAAGCGGCGCTGACTTTTTCACCCACGGCGGCCGATAATGCTGCGGTATCTTCGGTGATGAAATTGCTATAAATCCATTCGGCACGATTCGCTTCGATAGATAACTGCGCCATTTGCGCTTCCGCATCTTGTATAAAGGCAATGGCCTGGGCTTTATCGGGCGCATTTTTGTTAGCTGTAGTGGCATCGGCCTTGCTTTGTGCATCATTACAGGCGCTTAATCCTAAGGTTAGCGTAATGGTGAGCGCGAGTGTCGTGGGATGATTTAATCGAATAGTCATGTATTGCAATCCGCTGTTGTTTTTGTGTTGCACATTCTACCTAAGTGGATTGTATTTTGAATAAAACTTGATGGCTTTTGGCTCTTTTTTGCAATCACTGTGATTGGCTTGTTAAGCCTCGTTGTTGTGACGCAGCTTATTTGGTCATTTTTCGTTTGACAATGACCATACCAATGTTTAATTTAAACGAGTGTTTTAAATTAATTCAAGGTCACGGAATGGCAAGTCGATCTGATACAAAAACAAGAATACTTGATGCTGCAGAGAAACTCTTTGCTGAAAGAGGTTTTTCTGAGACGTCATTACGACTTATCACTAGCAAGGCAGAGGTCAATTTAGCGTCGGTGAATTATCACTTTGGCTCTAAAAAAGAGTTAATCCGTGCAGTGTTAGCCCGCTATTTAGACGTTTTTATGCCCGCAGCATCGACGGCTATAAAACGTTTACATACTGCATCCTCTCAGGCTTCGCTAGAGGATATTTTATCGGCGTTAGTCGATCCGTTATTGGATTTAAATGACTTGCGCACGGAAGGTACCACGATTTTCCTACAGCTACTTGGACGAGGCTATATCGAAAGCCAAGGGCATCTGCGCTGGTTTATCACCACCCACTATGGACAACATCTAGATACCTTTGTGAAGGCGGTATCGGCCAGTGCTCCCCATATTCCTCAGGCAGAGATGTTTTGGCGCTTACACTTTACCCTCGGCACAATCGTTTTCACTATGGCTTCAGCTGACGCCTTAAACGATATTGCTGCGGCCGAATTTGGCGAGCACAACGATATTGAAGCCGTGATCCGTAAAGTGATCCCCTACATGGCCGCGGGCGTATCAGTTCCCGTAGCTTCTTAATAAAAAGGTCTTGATTATGTTGACGATTATAATTATTGCCCTGATAGCTGTTATTGCGCTGTTTGCAGTAAAAAGCCTCAGAATGCAATTTATCACCCAGCCAGTTTTCCATTTTTTCAAAAAAGTGTTACCGCCATTATCCGATACTGAGCGCGAAGCGATGGAAGCGGGCGATGTATGGTGGGAAGGGGAATTATTCCGCGGTAATCCGAACTGGAACACGCTGCACAGCTACGGCAAGCCAACGCTGACGGCAGAAGAGAAGGACTTTATTGATAATCAGGTCATGACGGCCCTGACAATGATCGATGATTTTGACATTGTCCATAATCGTAAAGATTTGCCGCCAGAGCTGTGGGATTATTTCAAAAAAGAAGGCTTCTTTGCGCTGATCATTCCGAAAAAATTTGGTGGTAAAGCGTTTTCGGCTTATGCCAATTCGACGATTGTGAGCAAGTTAGCTAGTCGTAGCGTGAGTGCTGCGGTAACTGTGATGGTACCTAACTCATTAGGCCCTGGTGAATTATTAACTCACTATGGCACAGAAGAGCAAAAGGAACGTTGGTTACCTGCATTAGCGAAAGGCGATGAAATACCTTGCTTTGCGTTAACAGGCCCAGAAGCAGGCAGTGACGCGGGCGCAATCCCAGATGTGGGCATTGTGTGCCGTGGTGAGTTTAACGGTGAAGAGGTTTTAGGCCTTAAATTAACCTGGAATAAGCGTTATATCACCTTAGCACCTGTTGCAACGGTATTGGGTTTAGCCTTCCAGATGCGCGATCCTGACGGTCTATTAGGTGATAAAAAGAATCTTGGTATTACCTGCGCGTTGATCCCAACGGATCACCCTGGCGTGGTGATTGGTCGCCGTCATAATCCACTTAATATGGCGTTTATGAATGGTACAACCCAGGGCGATGAAGTCTTTATTCCGCTCGATTGGATCATTGGTGGTCCAGAATTTGCGGGCAGAGGCTGGCGCATGCTGGTTGAATGTTTATCAGCGGGTCGCGGTATTTCTCTGCCAGCGCTGGCAACTGCTTCAGGCCATATGGCAACCAAAACCACCACTGCATACAGTTATGTGCGCCACCAATTTGGTATGGCGATTGGTCAGTTTGAAGGGGTGCAAGAAGCCCTTGCTCGTATTATTGCCAATACCTACCAGTTAGAAGCTGCACGTCGTTTAACCACCACGGGGATTGATCTTAAAGTCAAACCCTCAGTGGTGACGGCTATTGCGAAGTTCCACATGACTGAACTTGGCCGAGCTGTTATGAACGATGCGATGGATATTCAGTCGGGTAAGGGGATCCAATTAGGGCCTAAAAACTACCTCGGCCATCCTTATATGTCGAATCCAATTTCGATCACCGTAGAAGGCGCGAATATTCTTACCCGCTCGTTAATGATCTTTGGTCAAGGCGCAACCCGTTGCCATCCTTATGTTTTGGCCGAAATGGAAGCGGCAGCTATGGAAAATCAGCACGAGGCGCTTGCGCGTTTTGACTCGTTGTTGATGGGCCATATGGGGTATGCGACGCGTAACGCGTTCAGTGCATTATTTAGTGCCTTAACTGCGAGCCGTTTTGGTAGCGCACCCGTAAGTGGCGAAACCAAACAGTACTACAAAGATATGTCGCGTTTGTCTTCGGCGCTGGCCTTTATGACGGACATTTCAATGTTGATTATGGGCGGCGATTTAAAACGCAAGGAAATGTTGTCTGCACGGATGGGCGATGTATTGAGTCAGTTGTACTTAGGCTCTGCAACGCTAAAACTATTTGAAGACAATGGTCGCCAACAGGATGATTTACCTGCGGTACGTTATGTAATGGCTAATCGCCTGCACTTAGCGGCGAAAGCACTAGAGGATGTGATCCGCAACTTCGCCAATCGTCCAGTTGCTTGGTTATTGCGAGCACTCATTTTCCCGATCGGCAATCATTTTAATGCGCCGAGCGATAAAATGGCGACTGAGCTTGTCTCTGGCATGTTAAAACCAAGTCCTGCCCGCGAGCGCATTACCTTCCTTTGTCCTGAGTTTGAAGGCGATGTGGGTGGTATTGCTGAAGTAGAACAAGCGTTTGTAGCACAGTATGCCTGTAAAGAGATTTACAAAAAGCTCAAAAAAGCACAGCGCAGCGGTGAGTTACCTGCAAAAGTACCAAACTTGGTTCTATTTGCTAAAGCGCTAGAGCAGGGCACGATTAATAGCGAAGAACATCAAACACTATTGCATGCGGATAAGTTACGTTTAGCCGCTATCAATGTGAATGATTTTGAAGCCTTATAATCTGATTTGCTAGCACGACTACAATAGTTTCTCACCCTTACAAGAGATAAAAAAACCACCTCAACTGAGGTGGTTTTTGTTTTTAAGTTTAATGACTTTTAGCCTAACTTTTTCGTCTAGCGAAAGCCAATCAGCAAAGATTAAGCGACGATTAGCACTTTACAAGTGTTAGTGCCACCGATGGTTTCCATCGCATCACCTTTGGTCATTAACACTAAGTCACCGCTGTGTAAGTAACCCGCTTTGGTTAATGATTCTAATGCTTTTTGTGCGAGCTCATCGGCTGGATAGATCGTTGAGTCGAAGTAAATCGGTAATACACCACGGTACAGAGCCATCTTCGCCAGTGTTGTGTCATGGCGAGATAGGCCAAGGATTGGTAAAGATGAACTGATACGCGACATCAGTTTAGGTGTTGCACCTGATTCTGTTAAAGCAATAATCGCTTTAACACCTTCTAGGTGGTTTGCCGCATACATAGTCGATAGGGCGATGGTTTCTTCAACTGAAGTGAAACGTGCATCCAATCTGTGTTTAGAGACTTTCACACTTGGGTGAGATTCTGCACCAACACACACATTCGCCATCGCTTTAACCGTTTCTTCAGGGAAGTCACCGGCAGCGGTTTCGGCTGATAACATCACGGCGTCTGTACCATCAAGCACGGCGTTTGCCACGTCCATCACTTCTGCACGGGTTGGCATTGGGCTTGAGATCATTGACTCCATCATTTGGGTCGCAGTGATGACGATTTTATTGAGCTGACGTGAACGGGCGATGAGTTTCTTTTGCACTGCCACAAGTGCTGCATCACCAATCTCAACCCCTAAATCTCCACGGGCAACCATGACAACGTCAGAGGCTAAAATCACATCATCCATTGCTTCATCGCTAGCAACCGCTTCTGCACGTTCAACTTTCGCGACGATCAGTGCATTGCTACCAGCCTGCTGTGCTAAAGAACGTGCGTATTCTAAATCGGCACCGCTACGTGGGAAGGAAACGGCTAGATAATCCACTTGGATCATCGCTGCGGTGAGAATGTCAGCCTTGTCTTTTTCGGTCAGTGCCGCAGCGGACAAACCACCACCTTGCTTGTTGATCCCTTTATTGTTTGATAAAGGACCCGCAACCGTTACCGTCGTATGGACTTTACGACCTTCGACGCGCTCAACACGTAGTTGGACACGGCCGTCATCGAGCATCAGGATGTCGCCAACATTCACATCATCAGGTAATTGCTTATAGTCGATACCGACTTGATTCTCATCGCCTTCACCTTTGGGGAGTTCAGCATCAAGAATATAAGCTTGGCCTAATTTCAGTTGGACTTTCTTGTTGTCTTTAAAGGTAGAAACACGGATTTTAGGACCTTGTAGGTCACCTAAAATCGCTACATGTACACCTAATTCTTTTGCAATTTCGCGAGCTTGAGTCGCGCGTTTGAGATGATCTTCGGGGGAGCCGTGGGAGAAGTTAAGACGAACAACGTTTGCACCTGCCGCGATAATGCGGCGTAAGTTATCGTCACGGTCAGTGGCGGGGCCCAGGGTGGTGACGATTTTGGTTCTGCGGAACATAAGATACTCCGTTAAAGTTAAAAAAATCTTGTGACTATATTAGCATGCAATTCCAAATTATGTAGTAAAGTTACAATCAAATTGATCTGAAGTTATGTTTTAAAATTGTGAGGTATCGCTGAAATTTGCTTTAAAAAAGGCTAGACGTAGGGTTTGCGCTAGCCTTTTTAAAGATAGGAAGTGAATTACAGTATCGGATCTTTATTGATACGAGACTCTTTCAACACTTCTTTTACCCGTTTTAAATTATCACGGAAACGAGGGCCGCGGCGTAGGGTAAAACCCGTCGCCAATACATCTATAGTCACCAATTGCGCTAAACGCGAGGCCATAGGTAAATACATATCTGTATCCTCTGGCACCTCCATAGTCACAGGCAGTGTACATTCCATCGATAACGGCGAGTTACGAGCCGTAATACCAATAACGGCAGCGCCGTTTTCTCTTGCTAAACGTGCTATTTCGATCAATGACTTAGTGCGGCCTGTGTGGGAAATTAAAACCACAACATCGCCTTCATTGCTGTTGATACAGCTCATGCGTTGCATCAGAACATCGTCAAAACAGATGACAGGCACATTAAAACGGAAAAATTTATTTTGTGCGTCATGGGCGACTGAGGCTGATGCTCCTAAGCCAAAGAATGAAATTGTCTTGGCCTGAGTCAGAATATCAACGGCTTTATTGATGGCCGCTACGTCTAAACTTTGACGGGCAGTATCTAAGGAAGCCATTGAAGATTCGAATATTTTTGTTGTGTATGATTCGGGAGAATCATCTTCTTCCACATGGCGACTCACATAAGGCGTGCCGTTTGCGAGACTTTGTGCCAGATGTAACTTAAAATCAGGAAAGCCTTTAGTATCTAAGCGGCGACAGAAACGGTTCACAGTAGGTTCACTGACATCTGCCATCTTAGCGAGTGTGGCGATACTGGAGTGAATAGCTGTTTGCGGAGAGGCTAAGATGACCTCTGCAACCTTGCGTTCTGACTTACTAAAATGGGTGAGGCTTTTTTGAACCTTTTCTAGGGTATTCATACGCGTATGTCCGCTAAATTGAGTATGTAATTTTATTTTTTTTTGTTTAGTGCCACAGATCAGCTTGACGATCCCACTAATCAAGATTGCTTAAGTAAGTTTTACGTCGTTTTTTGAAATAAGAATTTACTATCATCAGTAATTTAAGCACAAAAATCATATCAGATTTATGCCTTAGGTGCCTAGTTAGCTAGAATGTTAATATTGATAAAAAGAGATGCATTTAACAAATTCTGTTGTTATATTACAACAAAAGTGTGGATTCCTTCATTAGCATGAAGGGACACGACATACAAAGGAGAGCGTAACGCAATGGGCAAAACATCATCAGGCGCCAAAGCTTGTGACTTCGTACTCTTTGGTACTAAAGGCGACTTGGCAAGACGCAAGTTGTTACCTTCTTTATACCAGTTAGATAAGGCTGAACTTCTCGACAAAGATACTAAGGTGATCGGTGTCGCAAAAGATGAATTTAGTCAGGATGAGTTTAGAGAGTTAGTCATTCTTGCGTTAAACACCTTCGTCAAAGAGCCCCTCTGCGAAGAAACGCTTAACCGATTCGTGTCCCGTTGTCATTATGTCGGCACTAATTTTACTGATTCAGCAGGTTACAGCGCCTTCCATGAATTGCTCAAACCAGAAGAGCGCGTCATGGTCAGTTACTTTGCCACCCCGCCGTCGATTTTTGGGGATATCTGCCGCTGTTTACATGAACAAAATCTGATCCACAGCGACTCGCGCGTCGTTCTCGAAAAACCCATTGGCTCTGATCTCGCATCTTCCCGAGTGATTAACGATCAAGTTTCTGCCTACTTTAAAGAAAGCCAAGTCTACCGTATCGACCATTATCTCGGTAAAGAGACAGTTCAAAACTTAATTGCGCTGCGTTTTGCTAACTCCTTATTTGCCTCTAAATGGGATAACCGGACCATTGACCATGTCCAGCTCACGGTTGCCGAAGAAGTGGGTATCGAAGGCCGTTGGGGTTACTTCGATAAAGCTGGTCAAATGCGCGATATGATCCAAAACCACTTACTGCAAGTGTTGACGCTGGTTGCGATGGATCCACCTGTTAACTTAGATGCTGACAGTATCCGCGATGAAAAGGTGAAAGTACTGAAGTCGCTGCGGCCGATTAATGCTGACAATGTGTATGAAAACACCGTCCGTGGTCAGTACAGTGCGGGCTTCCTCAAGGGCAGTCCAGTGCCTGGTTATTTGGAAGAAGAAGGGGCGAACGTACACTCGCATACTGAAACCTTTGTGGCGCTGCGTGTCGACATTGATAACTGGCGTTGGGCTGGCGTGCCGTTTTATCTGCGCAGCGGTAAGCGCATGCCGTTTAAGAGTTCTGAAATCGTGGTGTATTTTAAAAATCCACCGCATAACTTGTATCGCTCTAGCTACCGTAACTTGCCACCTAACAAGTTAACCATCCGTCTGCAACCACACGAAGGGGTTGAGATCCAGATGATGAACAAGGTGCCAGGGTTAGAGCAAAAACAACGTCTGCAAACCACCAAACTCGACTTGAGTTTCTCGGATACTTTCAAAAACGAGCGCATTGCCGATGCCTACGAGCGTTTATTGCTTGAAGCCATGCTCGGTAATCAAGCCTTGTTCGTTCGCCGAGACGAAGTGGAGCAAGCTTGGACATGGGTTGATGGCATCATCCAAGCATGGGAACAGAGCAATGAAAAACCGAAACCTTATCCTGCGGGCACTTGGGGCCCCGTGGCTTCCGTCGCGCTGATCACCAAAGACGGTCGTTCGTGGGATGAATAGGGGGCTTTGATGATTAAAGAAACCGTATTTAAATCCTTTGATACACCTGCTGCGCTCGAGCAACAGTTAGCGAATAAGATCGCTAGCCAGTTACAAGAGGCGGTGGATGCCCGTGGTAAGGCGAGTTTAGTGGTCTCTGGCGGCTCAACGCCGCTGAAACTGTTTGAGCTACTTAGCATGAAATCTATCGACTGGAGTGATGTTTACATTACGCTTGCCGATGAGCGTTGGGTCGATGTCGAAGATAGCGCCTCTAACGAACGTTTAGTGCGCGAGCATTTATTGCAAAACCGCGCGGCCAATGCCAAGTTCCGTGGATTGAAGAATATGTTTTCCACCGCCGAAGCGGGCGCCGATATGACCGCCGAGTTGCTGTCTAACTTCCCGCGTCCCTTCGATGTGGTGGTGCTCGGGATGGGCAACGATGGTCACACTTGCTCATGGTTCCCTTGCAGTGCTGAGTTAAACGATGCCTTAACTACTCAAGCTTTGTGCGTGGCAACTAATCCCACCACGGCGCCCCATGGTCGGATCACATTATCTAAGAATGCGATCCTCAATAGCCGTCAGATTTATCTGCATTTGGTTGGGGAACAGAAATTATCCGTATATCGTCAAGCCTTAGAAAATGATGATGTTAATGCTATGCCTATCAGAGCCGTATTAGCGCAGCGTAAAACGCCCGTTGACGTGTTCTGGAGCGCTTAAGGAGTCACTCTCATGCACTCAGTCGTTCAATCTGTTACCGACAGAATTATTGCCCGTAGCAAAGCATCACGTGAAGCATACCTTGCTGCATTAAACGATGCCCGTAACCATGGCGTACACCGTAGCTCGTTAAGCTGCGGTAACTTAGCCCATGGTTTTGCGGCTTGTAACCCAGATGATAAAAACGCATTACGTCAATTGACGAAGGCCAATATCGGGATTATTACTGCATTCAACGATATGTTGTCGGCACATCAACCCTATGAAACGTATCCTGATTTATTGAAAAAGGCCTGTCAGGAAGTGGGTAGTGTTGCGCAGGTGGCCGGTGGTGTTCCCGCCATGTGTGACGGCGTGACTCAAGGTCAACCTGGGATGGAGCTGAGCTTACTGAGTCGTGAAGTGATTGCCATGGCAACCGCGGTTGGCTTATCCCACAATATGTTCGATGGCGCCTTACTCCTTGGTATTTGCGACAAAATCGTGCCCGGTTTATTGATTGGTGCGTTAAGTTTTGGCCATTTACCTATGCTGTTTGTGCCAGCAGGCCCGATGAAATCGGGTATTCCTAACAAGGAAAAAGCCCGTATTCGTCAGCAATTTGCCCAAGGTAAGGTCGATAGAGCACAACTACTCGAAGCGGAAGCGCAGTCTTACCACAGTGCGGGTACTTGTACCTTTTATGGTACGGCTAACTCAAACCAATTGATGCTCGAAGTCATGGGCCTACAATTGCCCGGTTCATCTTTTGTGAATCCTGACGATCCACTGCGTGAAGCCCTGAATAAAATGGCGGCTAAGCAGGTTTGTCGCTTAACCGAACTGGGCACTCAGTACAGTCCAATTGGTGAAATTGTTAATGAAAAATCGATAGTGAACGGCATTGTTGCATTGCTGGCGACCGGTGGTTCAACAAACTTAACCATGCATATCGTGGCGGCGGCGCGTGCAGCGGGCATTATCGTCAACTGGGATGATTTTTCTGAATTATCCGATGCGGTGCCATTGCTGGCTCGGGTTTATCCAAACGGTCATGCAGACATTAACCATTTCCACGCCGCGGGCGGGATGGCTTTCCTTATCAAGGAATTACTCGATGCGGGCTTAGTGCACGAGGATGTCAACACAGTTGCAGGTTTTGGTCTACGTCGTTACACCCAAGAGCCCAAATTACTCGATGGCGAACTGCGCTGGGTCGATGGTCCAACCGTCAGCTTAGATACCGAAGTATTAACCTCTGTCGCTACACCTTTCCAAAACAACGGTGGTTTAAAACTGCTTAAGGGCAACTTAGGCCGCGCGGTGATAAAAGTGTCTGCCGTTCAACCGCAGCATCGAGTGGTGGAAGCGCCCGCTGTGGTGATTGACGATCAAAACAAACTCGATGCGTTATTTAAATCCGGCGCATTAGACCGAGATTGTGTGGTGGTGGTGAAAGGCCAAGGGCCGAAAGCCAATGGTATGCCAGAGCTGCATAAACTAACGCCGCTGCTAGGTTCACTACAGGATAAAGGCTTTAAAGTGGCGCTGATGACCGACGGTCGTATGTCGGGTGCATCGGGCAAAGTGCCTGCGGCGATTCATTTAACCCCAGAAGCGATTGATGGCGGGTTAATTGCCAAGGTACAAGACGGCGATTTAATTCGTGTTGATGCGCTGACCGGCGAGCTGAGTTTATTAGTCTCAGACACCGTGCTTGCAGCCAGAACTGCCGCTGAAATTGATTTACGCCATTCTCGTTATGGCATGGGTCGTGAGTTATTTGGGGCACTGCGTTCAAACTTAAGCAGTCCAGAAACCGGTGCGCGCAGTACTAGCGCCATCGATGAACTTTACTAATACAAAGGAAGAATAACGCAATGCTTGAGAATAACTGGTCATTACAACCACAAGATATTTTTAAACGCAGCCCTATTGTTCCTGTTATGGTGATTAACAAGATTGAACATGCGGTGCCGTTAGCCAAAGCTCTGGTTGCCGGTGGGATTAGCGTGTTAGAAGTGACATTACGCACGCCGTGTGCTCTTGAAGCGATCACCAAAATCGCTAAGGAAGTACCAGAGGCGCTAGTCGGCGCTGGGACTATTTTAAATGAAGCCCAGCTTGAGCAAGCGATTGCTGCGGGCGCGCAATTTATTATCACCCCTGGTGCAACAGTTGAACTGCTCAAAGCGGGGATGCAAGGCCCGGTGCCGTTAATTCCTGGCGTTGCTAGTATTTCCGAAGTGATGACGGGTATGGCGCTTGGTTACACCCACTTTAAATTCTTCCCTGCTGAAGCGTCTGGTGGAGTGGATGCACTCAAGGCTTTCTCTGGCCCGTTAGCCGATATCCGCTTCTGCCCGACAGGTGGTATTACACCGAGCAGCTATAAAGATTACTTAGCGCTGAAAAATGTGGATTGTATTGGTGGCAGTTGGATTGCACCTACTGATGCGATGGAGCAGGGCGATTGGGATCGTATCACTCAGCTTTGTAAAGAGGCGATTGGCGGACTTTAATCCGTTATTGCACTGATTAATTTGCGAACAAAAACCACCTTTTCGGTGGTTTTTTATTACTAAATCAAAAGGCTACATTTCTTTACTCAACTCCACGTTTGAGCCAGCCTTAGGGCTAAAGAGTTGTTGATAGAGCCGTCCGGCAAACTCGTCCGTCATCCCTGATATATAATCGGCTAAGACTCTGTGACTGTTTAGACCCTGTTGTTCGCTTGCGCGCCAACGCTCTTGAGTGTTAAGCGGTAACAGGCGCTCGGGATCGGAGGCAAATGCTTCAAATAACCCCATCACAATTTGTTGCCCTTTGTATTCGAGCATTTGGATCTCGGGTTTACGGATAACATATTTATACACTAGCTGTTTTAATACATTGAGCGCATGGGCAAAGTCGGGTTCAAGGCTGGCATTAAACCGCAGCAACGGTTCCTCGAAAGCCGGATCGTCATTGATGATAATGGCGGTGACAAAGCCATTCACTAAGGTACCTATGGCATCTTTTCGCAGATGATGCTCGTGGGAGAACAGTTTAGTACCGATATCGGCCAATTCATGGCGGATCCAGAGATCATTACTGTGCTCAAATGTTGGCGCCACATCCTGCTGCCATTGTGATGCCGTTACTATCCCCATGACGATGGCATCTTCAAGATCATGTACTGCATAGGCAATATCGTCCGCCAGCTCCATGATGGAGCAATCGAAGGATTTATATTGGGTACGCAGGTGCGGGTAGTTGGGCTGAACACTTGGTTGGACTGAGGTAAAGCGAGTTCTATCTGCCGCAGATAATGGCTCAAGCACCCAGTCGAAGATGTCGTTATCATCGTCGAATATGCCTTTAACAGGCGGCCATTGTGACGGTTTAAGCTGTCTGTGGTTGGTGATTTCAGGATGATTGCCTGCGACAAACAGGTGCGATTGTGGTGCGGGATATTTTAAAATCCCTAACATGGTTCTGCGGCACAGATTCATCCCAAAATCTAAGGTGTAGGGCTCGAGTTTAGAGAGAATACGAAATGTTTGGCCATTGCCTTCAAAGCCTCCGTGGTGGCGCATCATATAGTTAAGGGCTACTTCACCACCATGACCAAAGGGCGGATGGCCAATATCATGGGCAAGGCATAAGGATTCCAGCAAACTCATTGAGTCTAATAAGGGATTATGCTCGGGATATTTACGGCTCAGCTGAGCGGCGATCCCCGTGCCGATTTGTGAGACTTCCAATGAGTGGGTTAAGCGTGTGCGATAGAAGTCATTCATGCCTACGCCAAGCACTTGGGTTTTTGCTTGCAGGCGACGAAATGCCGCAGAGTGGAGGATCCGCGCTCTGTCCCTTTGATATGGGCTGCGATGATCATTACGTCTTTGTTTATCTTCACCATGGCGGCGTTCTTGCCAAACACTTGAGGTCATATGCATTCCTAGCGGGGGTGGTACATCAGAGCATCTTGTTTATTTCGTCTAAATTCAAGGTAAAACTGGGCACAAAGCAATCCATAAAATATTTCACTGCAGGGTTAGGGTTGGACTCGAGCATGGCTTCGAGGCGTTTTCGTGCGGTGTTAAATTCAGTATTGCCAGCGCGATTTTCCTCTAAACACTTCAGGTAAGCACACAGGGTATCGGCTGATTTAACTATGGCTTTGTAGATTGGATCGGCGTTATCGCTGATAAACAGGCTGCGATAATCCTCTTTAAATTCATCAGGTACCATATCGAGCATGCGCTGCTCGGCAATGGCTTCAATTTTTTTATACTCGGCTTCAATTTCTTTATTGAAATACTTCACCGGGGTGGGTAAATCGCCAGTTAAGATCTCACTGGCATCATGGAATATGGCCAAACTGGTTGCTTGATGGGCATCGAGAGTCGTGCCAAATTTCTTATTACTGATGATGACTAAGGCGTGTGCCACCATGGCGACTTGCAGAGAGTGTTCCTGAACGTTTTCGGTGCGCACGTTGTACATTAAAGGCCAGCGCTGGATAAGTTTCATTCTGGCAAGGTGGGCAAATAAATGACTCATAAGGCTCCTTTAAATGAAGGCTAAAAGGCGCGTCACTCGACTCTGAAGATAAGTGAAAAGCAAAGTGCAAGTACGGCTATTGAGCGTAAGCCTAACACTTATCGCAAGGATAAGTGAGTGAAATAATGGCAGGATTTACAGAACAAATACAAAAATAAAGCGATCTTGTTGATCGCTTTATTGCCTAGGTTCGCTAAGTAAGCGTGATGCTGAAACCCATTTATTGTTTATAGGCTTCCAGGAAGTTACCAAATTCAGTTAATGCCTTCGTCAGATCTTCTTTATAGGGTAAAAACACCACTCGGAGATGATCAGGTTCCGGCCAATTAAAGGCCGTGCCGTGCACTAATAGGATTTTTTTATCCCTTAATAAATCGAGTACTAGGCGCTCATCATCCCTGAGATTGAACTTTTTCATATCCAATTTGGGGAAAGCATAGAGTGCGCCCTTCGGCTTTTTCACGCTCACACCTGGGATTTTATTCAACAGCTCGTAACAGGCGTCTCTTTGGACAGTGAGGCGGCCATTAGGCAGTATCAGCTCGTTAATACTTTGATAGCCACCGAGTGCGGTTTGAATCGCATGTTGATTGGGCACGTTGGCACACAGGCGCATCGAGGAGAGCATCTCTAACCCTTCGATATAACTCTTTGCAGCCTTAAGATTACCAGACAACATCATCCAACCAACACGAAAGCCCGCAGCGCGATAAGCCTTGGATAGCCCATTGAAGGTAACCGTTAAAATATCGTCCGACAGACTAGCCGCAGGAATATGCTCGGCTTCGTCGTATAAAATTTTGTCGTAAATTTCATCAGCAAATAAAATCAGGTTGTGTTCACGGCAAAGCTCGATAACTTGCAGCAGTAATTCTTTGCTGTAAACCGCACCCGTAGGATTATTCGGGTTGATCAGTACAATACCACGGGTGCGAGAAGATATTTTGCTCTTAATATCATCAAGATCGGGAAACCAATCCGCTTCTTCATCACAGCGATAATGTACGGCTTTACCGCCGGCTAAGTTAGCTGCGGCGGTCCACAGTGGGTAATCGGGTGAAGGGATCAGTACTTCATCAGCGGTGTTCAATAAGCCCTGCATGGCCATCATGATCAGTTCTGACACGCCGTTACCAATATAGACATCTTCGATATCAACGCCATAGATACCCTGCGCTTGATAATGCTGCACGATCGCCTTGCGGGCTGAGAATAATCCTTTTGATTCACAGTAGCCCTGGGCACTCGGGAGATTAAGGATCACATCGCGCACAATTTCTTCTGGTGCTTCAAAACCGAAGGGAGCAGGGTTACCAATATTGAGTTTGAGGATCCTGTGGCCTTCGTCTTCTAAACGTCTGGCTTCCTTGTGCACTGGGCCGCGGATGTCGTAGCAAACAGTATCCAGCTTATTGGATTTGATGATAGGGCGCATTTACACCTCGAAACATGCAGTTAATTTTGGCTTAAGTTTGTGCACCATAACGAAATTATCTGATTTAAGGAAGGGGCATTGAGCACAAATACCATGTTTTTTTTATTAAACGTACTAGTTAAATATGCTTTAACCTGGCATTAAATAAATTTATACAAGTTATATGTGCCGTTATTGTGTCTAATTTTGATTTTTTATACTGCATCTTGTTATGGGGTTAGCCTTTGTACCTATCAATTAGGCTGCATTGGCTCATGCACTCTGTTTTACTACAACCGCATTACCCTAGGGGCAAGATGTTAGTAAAAATGTTAATCAGTGTTTGCTTAACTGCTGATTTATCAGAGTTGATTTAAGTTAATGTCGCATTATCCTGCATTCGGTAATTTTTCGATATTTAGGCAGATTAACTGAATGCTTATTAAGCATTTAGGTTGAAATAAAAAATTCATCACACTCTAGTTATTTTGTTTAAAATCAAGTTGATAAATCATTTTTTAATTCAAAATGAAAAATTATTTAGCGCTAGCATAAATTTATAGTTGACTCGATATTCGATGCGCTTTATTTTCTGCGCGATGTTTTCGGCAGGGCACCTAAGATAACAAGCTTTTAGCAGGTTTTATCAGCGGAGTTAGTCATCATGAAGCAGCAATATTGGCGTCCGTTATCGAGGTGATTTCAGGCGCTGTTCTAAAAACTTTTGCCTTTTAGGCGACTTATTTAGAGGACCTAAGTGCATGTCTGAACCGACAGCGTTAAGTCTTATTCCACCTTTGGTGGTATTGGTGTTGGCCGTTTGGTTACGCCGCCCCATTTTATCTTTGATCATTGGTGCGGTAACGGGTTTTTTGTTACTTGATCCAACGCAAGTTTTAAATAATTTTGCAAGTACTTCATTAAAAGTCATGGCCGATGAAACTATCGGTTGGTTGATTTTGGTGTGTGGCTGTTTTGGTGCCTTGATTGCGCTGTTAGTACGTACTGGCGGTGCTTTGGCATTTGGTCGAAATGCATTGAAATTTGCAAAAGGGCCAAGATCTTCCCTGTTTATGACCTTTATTCTGGGGATTGTGATTTTTATTGATGACTATCTGAATGCGCTAACTGTGGGTGAAACCATGAAGCGTGTAACGGATAAGTTTAAAGTCTCCCGCGAAATGCTGGCTTATGTGGTTGATTCCACAGCGGCTCCTGTGTGTGTATTAGTGCCGCTCTCCACGTGGGCGGTGTTTTTTGGTGGCTTACTGGTCGATAACGGGGTGGCCGCTGAAGGTCAGGGCATTAGCGTCTACATGCAAGCTATACCGTATATGCTTTATGCTTGGTTAGCCGTCGCGATGGTATTACTGGTTGCATTGGGCGTGGTACCTGCTATTGGCCCGATGAAAAAAGCCGAGCTGCGCGCAGCAAAAGGCGAGCCCGCTGAAGCGCAAGTCGATTTAGACCAAGTGCAAACCTCTGATGAATATGCCATCGCGGCAATTGAAGAAGAGTTTAAGCATGCTGACAATCAAGGCAAATTGCATAACTTTTTAGTGCCAATTTTATTACTGGTTGCTTTTACCGTTTATTTTGATATCGACGTGTGGAAAGGGTTATTAGCGACGCTGGTTATCACGCTCCCTTACTATGCAGTTCAGCGTTTGATGCCACTGTCAGAAATGATGGATCAGATGATTGATGGTTTTAAGAGCATGTTGCCAGCTATTGGTACTGTCATTGCGGCATTTGTGTTTAAAGATGTGTGTGATGCGCTATTACTGCCACAGTACGTGATTGAATCTTTAAGCCCATTTATGACGCCTAAGCTGTTACCTGCCGTGGTATTCCTATCAATGGCGATTTTGGCCTTTGCGACGGGTTCTAGTTGGGGAATTTTTGCAGTAACCATCCCAATTGTGATGCCACTGGCGCAATCGGTGGGTGCGGATATTCCATTAGTGATTGGTGCGCTGTTGTCGGCTTCTTCTTTTGGTAGCCAAGCGTGTTTCTACTCTGATTCAACCGTTTTAGCTGCCCAAGGCTCGGGTTGTAACTTAGTAAGCCATGCGGTGACTCAGCTACCTTATGCGTTAATTGCCGCGGTTATTGCATTCTTTGGCTTTATCCTGATTGCTTAATGCGTGACTTAATACATAAAAAACCAGCTTCGGCTGGTTTTTTTATGCGCGAATGTTAATTGTAGCTTTGTGCTAACCGCTAGTTTATGGATGAATCACTTGAGTTTGTTACAAAATCTGAACTACGATTTAAAGGGATGGTAAGAAATGCAAAAAGGCGCCGATGCGCCTTTTTGTGAGGGGAGATCAAGATGAATGCTAATCTTAGTTTATTTGGACTGATTCGAAGACTTATCTGGAGTTTGCGTTTCGTTACCATCGGCTTCGTGTGGAGGCTGAGTCATGTCGGATTTTAGTTGTTTCTCTTTATCGTGCTGACCAAACTGTGGCAGTTTGAATTTAGCACTGTATTTCAGTGCGGCAAGATTGCTGGCAATCACACCTACCACCAAAATTATAATGATCCACACTTCTAAGCTCGACATAACAACTCCTTATTGAGCAACACCCTGATTAATCAACGGCTAAGCGCTGCTCACACTTACGAATATCTTCTGGCGTGTCAACTTCGATAGAGTCGAAGGCGCTGATGGCGACTTTGATCTTATGGCCATGTTCTAGGGCGCGTAGCTGCTCTAACTTTTCAAGATCTTCAAGGCGGCCTAATGGCAAGGCGGCGAAGGCTTGCACGAATCTACGGGTGTAAGCATACACGCCTAAGTGCTTGTAAACTGGATAATCTTTGGTATCGCGACCGAAGGGAATACGCGCGCGGGAGAAATACAGCGCGTAATAGTCGTTATCGAACACCATCTTCACATGCATAGGATCGTCAAGTTCGGCCTTGTTGACAATTTCATAGCCGAGGGTCGCCATTTCAAACTCGCCTGGATGACGTTCGAAGAGGCTGATCACTTGCTCGATGGAAGTCGGGTCGATTAGGGGTTGGTCGCCCTGAAGGTTGATGACCAGATCGTCATCCTTTAAACCTAATTGGTTAATCGCATCATTGATACGGTCTGTGCCCGATGCCGCATCAGGGCTGGTCATGACCACTTTGCCACCGAAGCCTTCGACGGCGCTTTTAATACGCTCATCATCGGTTGCAACGTAAATATTGGTGAGGCCTTTGGCTAACGACGCGCGTTCATACACGTGTTGGATCATCGGCTTGCCGTTAATCGGGGCTAAGGGCTTGCCCGGGAAGCGGCTTGAACCATAACGCGCCGGGATTAACAGAGTCACATTCATTAAATTTTATCCTACTTTATCAGAGATATGCAGTGTAGATAGACAAAAGGGCTCACAATGAGCCCTTGTCATCTGCTTGAGAGCTTAAATGCGACGGAACAGGGCAGTCAACATTTCGTCAGTGACTTTCTCTTCCCATGTTGGGCCGTACACGTTTGCCCATAATGGACCCATGCTCTTAGTCACGGCAACCATTTTCGCGATGGTTTCATCTGGTAGATCTTTACAGATGTTCTTCGGCAGAGTGATGTTGTGTTTCTTCATCATCTGACGGAACTCTGCCACGCCTTCTGGGTAGAATTCTTCTAACACGTCAAAGGCGATACAGTTACCGATACCATGATGGTAGCCGAGGATGTAAGACAGACCATAGGATACCGCGTGGCATGCACCTACTTGGCTGTAAGCGATACTCATACCGCCCATAAATGACGCCATCATCAGCTTGTCGTCTTTTTCTGGGTGATCTTCTAAGTACACTTGGCGGCAAAGCTCCATGGCTTTTTCGGCATAGGCTTTAGAGAATTCGTTTAAGAAGGTACCTTCTAAGGATTCCACACAGTGGATATAGCAATCCATACCGGTGTAGAACCACTGGTCAGTTTCAACGCCATCGATTAACTCTGAGTCCATGATGATTTGGTCGAACACTGTATAATCTGAGTTCAGACCCAGTTTACGCACTGGACCACACAATACTGCGGTGCGTGACGCTTCAGCACCGGTACCAGAAATTGTTGGAATACCAATGTGGTGTACCGCTGGGTTTTTGATTAAATCCCAACCTTGGTACATGGCTGAGCCGCCTGGGTTGGTCAGCATTAGCGATACCGCTTTTGCCACGTCCATGGTTGAACCGCCACCTAAACCAACGACGCTCACTGGCAGTTTGCTATTGAAAGCTTGCACTTGTTCGGTCAGGGCATCGATTTGAATCGTGCTTGGCTCTTCATCAACGTTAACCCAAATCAGTAAGTCTTGGGCTTTGACTGGGATGCGTGCTTCGAGTGGTTTGCCTTGGTGAACGTCATCGACTAAAAATACCACGAAGTCATCGTCGGTTTTACGCTGGGCAGCTAAGACGTCGTCTAATTGGGCGAAAGAGCCACGACCGAAGATCATCTTTTCAACTACTTTAAAATTTTTAAAACTCATTGCAAAAACTCCCGTTTAATTATTGGGCAAATGCTTTCTTAATGTTTTCAATACGCTCGGCAATCTGAGCATCGGTCCAAGACAATTTAATGAGCATAGAAATAGTGCGGCTCATAATGGCATCAGATTTCGGCACAGAAATTTGAGTATAGTCAGGTCGGTCGGCAATTAATGTGATTGGTAACGCAGCAGGGGCCTTAAGCTCCTGAATGTGTTTCCAGTTTTTCAGATAATGCCAGTTGTTCACGTACCAGTAGAAGCAGCCATCTACACCATTTGCAGCTAATTTCTTGCTGATCTCTTGGGTACGGGCTTCTGTTGGTAACATAAAGCTTAAGAAGCCGGCTGAATCACCCTCTGGATCGGGGATTTCACGGAAGCTGACTTCAGGAATGCTCGCCATAGCTTCTTTAATGGCTTTTTTGTTTTTACGTTGAATATCGATAATGGTATCGAGTTTACGTAACTGAGCTAAACCTAAGGCCGCATTCATTTCAGAGATACGGAAATTCAGACCCATAATCGGGTGTGACTCGGCGCCACGGTCTTTACCAATATGGTCATGGCCGTGATCGGAGAACTGGTGGGCGTTATCGTAAATTTCGGTATTATTGGTGATCACCGCGCCGCCTTCACCACAGGTGATGGTTTTAACAGAATCGAAAGAGTAACAACCTACATCACCGATAGTACCTAGGGCTTGGCCCTTGTAGCTGCCGCCAATGGCTTGGCAAGCATCTTCTAACAATACTAAGTTGTGCTTTTTACAAATGGCTTTGATTTCGTCCATCTTGGCCATAGAGCCACACATGTGTACTAAGTTTACCGCTTTAGTACGTGGAGTAATTGCCGCTTCAATGCCCTCTGGTGATAAACACAGGGTTTCGTCGATTTCGGCAAAAATCGGTACTGCACCGGCCATAAAAATCGCTTCTACAGACGCAACAAAGGTAAAAGGTGGCACGATAACTTCGTCGCCAGCGCCAATGCCCGCGGCCATCATTGCCGTTTGCAGCGCGGCTGTACCGCTTGATAACAGATGGGCATGCTTAACATTCATTTTCTCGCAGAGCAGTTGCTCCATATCGCGAGTCTTCCAGCGATCATTACGCATATGGTCGAAGTTATAACGGAAGGTAAAGCCGTGCTCCATCACATCGGCAACTTCTTGTTTTTCTTCTGGACCAAATAATTCAAAACCGGGCATGGAAGGTATCTCCTTAGAATTTGTGGCGCATGGTCGCGCTGCAATTAACTGGCGGATTATAACTGGGCTAAAGATCCCTTGCGATGTTTTCTTGATGAAAATAAGGCCATGTTGAGATTTCGCGCTTAGTTTTTGCTCACTTAGCAAGACTAGATGAATGAAATGATAAATGTTGTCTAACGCGATGAAGTGAAATGGTCTCCTTGAGATAGATTTTGGTTATTTCTCGTAAATGAATAGTGAGTATTTGCCTTTAGGGCGTAAAACCAAAAACCTGCACAGTGGCAGGTTTTTGTGGTGTAACCTTGTCATGCAATCTCGGTGTTAACCTCAATCGCAGTATGAGCATTTACACGACTTGTGCACGGTCTACCGTAACATCAAGATCCGTTAATAGACCATTATCGATACCGTAAATCCACCCATGGACAGCCAGTTCTTGGCCGCGAGACCAGGCTTCTTGCACGATAGTACTACTGGTGACATTGGAAACCTGTTCAATCACATTGAGCTCACACAGGCGATCAAAACGTTTGGCTTCATCCATTTGCATTAATTCATCATGATGTAGGCGATAGACATCGCGCAAATGGCCGAGCCAGTTATCGATAAGTCCAAGGCGCTGATTACCCATTGCGGCACGTACACCACCGCAGCCGTAGTGACCGACGACCATAATATGTTTCACTTTAAGCACATCGATGGCGTATTGCAGTACTGACAGGCAGTTAAGATCGGTATGGATCACCATATTGGCTATATTGCGGTGAACAAAGACTTCGCCAGGCATTAAATCGATGATTTGGTTAGAAGGGACTCGGCTGTCTGAACAACCAATCCAGAGATACTCAGGGTTTTGCTGTTTTGCCAGTTGTTCAAAAAAATCAGGGTGTTCTTGACTGATGCGTCCGGCCCAACGGCGGTTATTATCGAATAAGGGTTTGAGTAGTTTCATTTTAACCTATTGTTTTATAGACATATTAAAATGTCTTTTGCCCTAAATGATGCAAGCCGCATCTTTTTTGCGATTGAGTATACCAGCAAAATCGTGGCCTCTGGTCTATCCAATTAAGTTTAAACTCAGGTTTGACCATGACTTAATTCCATCAACAGTTAAATAATTTGGTCTAATGCTTTGAATTTTTAGGGATAAAACTTATTTACCCTACACCTAAGCGCTCAATGTTACTGTTGGCAAAAGAGGGAACACGGGAATCAATGGGGAAGTCTGTTATTGCGCATGGTGCAATCACGCAGAACTTTTCGTTTAACTTAGGCCGGGGTTGTATATATCTATATGATTTAAAATGCTTAATGTAAAAATTTGATGCCTTCTTATTGAAAGAAGGCATCAATAGGTACAATCAGGTTAATCCCTAAAACTTACCTACAACTTTGACATTGGGCGTCACTTCTGCTGCATCCACAAAGCCGATCATATTTGGATTGGCGGCGACGAGAGTAAGAATCTCAGCACTGGATTCGACCACTTTAGGCGGTTGTCCTTGTCCAGAAAATACGAGTTTTGACCAATAGGCTTTTAACTGACTTTCTGTTTTATTGAGGATTTGTTTTACAAAGGCTTCCCTGACAGGTGAGCCTTCCGCTTGATCGAGTGCGACAATCGTGCCTCCTGTCGAAAAGGTTTTAAGCTTTCCCGAATAAATTCTTGAAATATCGGCAGCTGATATCTCTGAACTGTTCGAAGGGTGAACGATTACGGCGATTTCCGCTTGAGCCCATTGACTGAGTAATAGGAGTGCACACAAGCTGATTGGCTTGACGATGTATTTAGCAATGTGAGGTAAATTCATAAATGACTCCTTAGAAAACAAGATCAACAGCCATGCTTAAGAGTTGTTCATCGGAGGTCGGCTTATCATTACTGTAATTGGTGTATTCCAGTTTTAGCGCCGCAGAGGGATGAAAATCCCAGCGGGTTCCGATGATGTAATAGGAACTATCCTCTTGTTGTGCTTCTAATGCGGCTTTCGTTCCTATCACTAATGGCGCGAGAGCTGCTTGATTGGCCGGAGGTAGGGCGTTGTAGACAGGCAACATTGCATCATAGGCATCATATTGTGGGTCACCTTTATCAATGCCATAGGTTAAATGGAAGGTAAAATCATGGTAACGAACACCCGCTGAAACAAAGGCAGAATCTTGAATATTAAAACTGCTAGGGTCGACGTCTATTCGGGTGTATTCCGCTAATATAAACCACTTTCCTGCGTCATATTTGACGTTAGCGCCAATAAGTAAGGCACTATCCTCTATCGCTAATAAGTCATTTACAACTTGATCATCGAATAAACCTGTTTGGGAAATGGCTTCACCCAAACCAAGTAGTGCTGGCAGTTCATATGAGAAATCCGTGACTATCCCCACATTTAAACCGTACTCAAATCCAGCGGTGCTAAAATTGAAGTTCATAATATGGCCCTTGGCGGAAAAGGGCGCTGGGGGCGTTGATGAACCGACAGGCGCATAGTCAGACACCGATGTCGTAATATATTTATAGGTTAAGCCAACTTCAGTATTGCCCCATAAATCTGAATAAACTAATCCAACGCCTTCGCCAGAATTAAAGGGGAGCGAATAGACTCCCCTTGGTGGCGTTATCCAATGGTAGGCATAGCCAACATCGATATAATCGGAATATTTGTAAAGATTAAATCGTTGTCTTCCAGCCATTAGCATCAACTTATCGCTAATGTCATAGGAAATATAAGCCCATTCAAACTCTGCACTATAATCGTCACTGCCACGGGAGAGGACTTGTGCGGTTGCTCGTAAGCCGCTCCCTAAATCTGCGGAAAATTGTAATGCGACTTTGGAGTCATTATTAAAGTCGATTTCTTTATCATAACCGTAGTAACTTTTATCATCGGATAAACTTGAGCCAGCAACAATGGAGGCAAAGCCGTTTATTTCAACATTCGCGTAAAGGGATGGAATATAGAGTGCGGTCAACACACCTAATGCAACTGTACTTTTTCTCATGTTAGGAAACCTTTTTGAGGGAATACAGTTTAAAGGTAGTTGAATTTTTGGCGTTTTCACGATTTTGCAACATTTTTGGGGCAGTTAACAAATCGATGTTTGTTAAGCCTCAAGTGGGATAGCACTCCAAGATTATTGGAAAAGGTTTCGAGTAATAGGCAAAAGACTCATTCTTATTCACGGTTCTAGAATATGAATCTGTTAGAGCATGGGTGACATGCTCTAACCATCATGGTGCGTATTAAGCGTATTGGCTGAGAAATGCTAATAATTGCTGATTAACAAATTCGGCTTGTTCTAGACTTGAAATATGGCCAGCATTTGGAATATGCACTAATTGGCTGCCATTAATGGCATCACTCATCAAATAACTTTCTAAAACACTGCGCGCCTTGTCTTCTACACCCACCATGATTAAGCAAGGTAAGGTAAATTGTTCGGCAAATTCTAGGGTATCGCGCCGACCAAAAATGATCCGTCCAAGTTTTACTATGTCGGGAATGCGTTCTGGCGTTAGCGCAGCTAAGTCGCTTTCAAAACGTTGCACTAATTCGGGATTATTCGCTTTGGCATTATCTGCAAAAAACAGCGGTGAAATTGCTTTGATAAGTGCTGGCGGAATACTGCCAGCGGTTTGGATCATGTCTAACATCCCAAAATATTTGGCACGGGTGATTTCTGGCTCAAAACCAATAAAACTGTCCAGCATGGCAAGCGTCTTGACGCGAGCAGGCGCCTTAAGCACCAGCTCTGCCCCCCACATGGCGCCAACGGACAAACCGATGAGGGAAAATGTCTCAAGTTCGAGGGCGTCCATCAGGGCTAACATATGCTCACTAATGTCTAACAGGCTATGGCAGTTTTCCGGTACGGTGCCAGATTGGCCGTGTCCCCAGAGATCGGGTACGATACAGCGGTAGCTTTTGCTTAAGAGCGCAATTTGTGGTGCCCACATGGCGCTGTCCCACAGGTAGCTGTGGCCAAATAACAGGGCAGGGCCTGTGCCGATATCAAGGTAACTAAGTTGGCTACCCGCGATGCTAATTTGTTGCCTGTATGATGATAAATCCATAAAACCTACTTAATCTATAAAACCAAAAACGGGAAGGGACGTCGGCTAAAACGTGCAGAAAAAGCTATTAAGGCTGCGCAATCCGATGCACATATTCCGCTACTAACTCGGGTAAACGCCGGATCACGGCGTCTTTTAGCAACATATCGCTCTGCTGGATAACCTGCGCTAAGGCCTGCACCTCAAATTGGGGTAACAGGGTTTGAGACACGGGGAAATAGCTGATATGCCAAGGCTCTGCACTTACCGCGCTTTGGCCTTTCTGGAACGGAAAATAAAACCCAAAATCCTTGGCATTAGCCACTAGCCACTGGTGCAAGTGGGCGCAGGGGCCACCATCACGGTATTCGGCGTCCACTAGACGCAGGGATTTGACCTCAATTTGCTCGGCATCAAATACATCGATATCCGTTCCCCAATGGTGACGCGAAGCACCAGGCAGTGCCGACCAGAGTAAGATCAAATCGACTAACTCATCATCGCTGAGCGGCGCGATATCCGCGGGCTGCTCATTGATATCTAGGACCACTCGTTTACCGCTGGCCTTGGCATTCCAAATGGCGAGTTGCCGATCGAAGGGGCGATAGGCAGAGCAAATCGCCAGCTTAATACCGTCTTTGGCGGCACTGTCGGCCATTGCCTGAAAGGCAAGGGCGGTTTGTAACTCTAACTTAAACCGCGTTTCTCGCTGATGATAGGGGCTGAGTAACTCAACGAACACTAAGTCGCTCATTGAGTCAGAGTCTAGATCTGCTGTTAAACCTGTCTCTCCCCTTGGCTCTAGACCATAGAGCAGGGCTTTTTTTGCCGTGATAGCCATGGTATTTAACACAGTAACTGTTCCAAAATCACTTCATAACACAGCGCTAATTGCTCTAGATCGTCTACCTTCACGCACTCGTTCACTTTATGGATTGTGGCGTTTACTGGGCCAAGTTCCAACACTTTGGCGCCCGTTGGCGCAATAAAGCGCCCATCGGAGGTGCCGCCGGTGGTTTGTGGATCGGTATCATAGCCCGTGACTTGACGAATGGCATGGCGGGTCGCGTCTAACAGTGGGCCTTCGCCGGTTAAAAAGGGTAAGCCGTTAAAGGTCCAGCTGATGTCATAATCCAGTTCGTGGGCGGTTAATAAGGCTTCCACGCGCTCGATGAGTATCTCGGCGGTCACTTCGGTGGAATAGCGGAAGTTAAACATCACCTCCAAGGCGCCTGGGATCACGTTCGATGCGCCTGTGCCGCCGTTAATGTTGGCGATTTGCATGCTGGTGGGCGGGAAGAATTCGTTGCCATTATCCCAATGGGTTTGGCTTAACTCGGCTAAAAAGGGGGCGGCTTTGTGGATAGGGTTATCCGCAAGGTGCGGATAGGCCACATGGCCTTGAATACCTTTAACGGTTAAGTTGGCGGTGAGACTACCACGGCGGCCATTTTTAACCACATCACCGAGTTTTAAGGTCGACGAGGGTTCACCCACCAGCGCCCAAGTGATTTTTTCATTACGGGCTTCTAGGGTGTCGATAACCCGTGTGGTGCCATTGATAAAGGGGCCTTCTTCATCGCTAGTGATTAAAAACGCAATCGAGCCAGAATGATTTGGGTGCTTAGCCACAAAACGTTCGGTCGCGACGATCATCGCCGCCAGTGAGCCTTTCATATCTGCAGCGCCGCGGCCATAGAGGTAACCGTCAATAATGGTTGGCTCAAAAGGCGGAGTATGCCAGCGACTTAAATCACCTGTTGGTACGACATCGGTATGGCCGGCAAAACAAAATACTGGGCCTGTATTACCGCGCCGCGCCCACATATTGGTGGTGTCTTCAAAGACCATGGGCTCAATATTAAAGCCTATGGCGGCAAGACGTTCAGCCATTAAGCTTTGACAGCCTTCATCTAGCGGGGTGACCGAAGGACGAGCGATTAACGCTTTAGTCAGTTCGGTAACCGGGTGAGTGTTCGAAGCGTACGTCATAGGGAAAACACCTTCTTATATTCGGCTTCGTTAAAGCCCACTAGCACTTGTTCACCCACAACCAGCACTGGCCGCTTGAGCAGTGTCGGGTGAGTGAGCATTAGTTGAATGGCTTTGGCTTGGTCGATATCCGCTTTATCGGCATCACTTAAGGCGCGAAAACTGGTACTGCGTTTATTAAAGACGGTTTCCCATCCGGCAATTTGACACCAATGCTGCAGATCCTTTTCTGCTAATCCATCTTCCCTAAAGTCATGGAAGTTGACCGAAAGTTGATGGGTTTCAATCCATTTACGTGCTTTACGCACAGTATCGCAATTTTTAATACCAAAAAGGGTCAAGATGATGCTCCTATCGAGGGGCGCCGTTGGCACGCATTGATTTTGCTCGCATTGTGGCATTGTGTGTTGGATGCTACAAGGGGATATCGGATTGTTCGGCTAAGTATTGAGAAAAAGATGAAGTGAATAAAGGGAATCGATTTTTGTAAGTCGTGACGTTTAAATCTATTAACTTTTAACTCTATTTAAGACGTTTTGCGTTTATCTTTTTGTCCACATAACATAAATAAATGCCCATCGATGGATGGGCATTTACTACTATGTGAAACAGCCTAAATCAAGCATAAGCTAGGATTTAGAATTTTTGGTTGTAGCGAACATAGTATTCACGGCCAATAGGATCGTACAAGTAGGTGTCATATCCTGGGAAGCCCAAGTTTTCATTCATTGCAGGTTCTTCGTCGAGCAGATTACGAATACCTACATTCACCTTAGCATTCCAAGGTAAGTTGTAACCTGCTTGCGCATCTAACAACCACTGGCTTGGTGTTTTGCCATAGTCCTCATCTTCTTGGCTATCAGTATAACGGGCAAACAATGATGCTTCCCATTCACCTTGGGTCCAAGTTGTGCTGAGGTTGGCACGGAATTGTGGTTGACCAACATCACCTACAATATCTTCAAGCTCGGAATAAGGACCATCCTTTGACTCCCAGCTTAATACGTAGTTAGTTTCTGCGCCGAAGCGGAAATCACCCATACTGGTTTCAAGTAGGTAACGAATATTGAAGTCAATACCAGAAGTTTTTAATTCACCGAGGTTCATCTTCTGTAGAACAACATAATCAATTTTACCTGTTACAGGGTCTCTAAACAGAACATTTGACATATCAAAGCCATCACGCTCTTGGTTAATGACGTCTTGGGTTGACATGGTGCTAATCACACTGTCGATTTGAATGTCATAGTATGAGATTTCAAAATCTAATGCGTCGGTGACGTTCCATACCAAGCCTAAAGAGAGTGAAGTCGACTCTTCGGGTTCTAAGTCATCATTCCCTTGATATTGAGCTTTGAATTGTTCTTGCACGCAACCATTTGGATTACCTGGACATTGCGTCCAGTCTTTAGCCCAAAGATAGGTTTCTGAAGCTGTAGCGTATAAGTCATCAAAGGTCGGAGCTCTAAAACCTGTGCCATAAGAGGCACGAACTAACAGCGAGTCCACGGGACGGTAACTTAAACCCACTTTAGGATTAAAGGTACTGCCAAAATCACTGTAGTCATCGAAACGTGCAGATAATTCTAAATCAAGTCCATCGATAATCGGGAACATGGTCTCAGCAGAGAAAGATAACACTTCTCGTGATTTACCTTGGATATTGTCGCCACCTGAAGTACCGATAATATTACCTAGGTTTGAACCCGCATCATTAGTCTTGTCGTACTCGGTACGCATAAATTCAAAACCGATGGCTAAGGGGACTGTGCCTGCTGGTAATTCAAATAAATCAAAGCTTGCACCACCATCGATTCCGTAGGTTTGGACGCGACCAGTGAAAATTCCTGTATGGGCGGCTTCTTGCAGTTGCAGCTCGTTTGAGCCTTCAACATAACCTGTACCCGCTGCAAAGTAATCTAATTTACCATTATCCAAAAACTCTTGGATCATATTGGCATTGGCTAATCCAGTTTGAATGGTGGTGACATCTGAGCGAATCCACTGAGCACCTAAGTTCCAAGCGGTACCGCCTAAGATGTCACTATGACCTTCAAGCGAGGTTAAGAAGTTGATATCGGTATCTTCAACATTAGTAACACGTGGCCCAAGTGGTGTCGTGCGCATTCTTAAATTGATAGTATCACCACCAATTAAATTACCTTCAGTATCATACTTCAGTTGACTTTTTAAGTAATCGTTGCCGTATTTATTAACTGTCGCTAGATAAATATCACTGTTTTCTTTTGTCCAACGCAATTTAGGAGCATAACTGTTTGGTGCGGCGGCATATTGCCCCTCGGTCCAAACGCGGCTCATCATTAAGCGGTTAGTCCAGTTAATATCTTCGGTTAACTCGTGGTCTACTTTTACGAAGGTTGAGAAACGTTCTTGTGCCGCCATCGTTGCCGACTCTGCTGCAGCATTATATGAACAGGTTTGATTTCCATCAGGTCCTGTGACTAAAGAGTTTCCCTCACCGCAACGTTCATCTGCAAATGATACTGTTTGATATTTTCCGGTTGGTTTTCCGTCCGCATCTAAAATTGGTTTTGTTTTATCAACATAAGAACCAGTACCTGGCCAGCCATGAGCGCTATAAAGGGTATCGCTGTAATCGCGATCCGCATCGTAAAGTGCTGCGCGATTATAGTATTCAACCGAGGCAACCATATTGGTTTTTTCGCCATTGACACCAAAAGTGAAACGAGCATTTGATTTCTCTGCTCCACCATGTTGAGTCGCACCTAAATCTGCATCAAATTCAACACCTTCAAATTCTTTTTTGGTGATAATGTTAATTACACCAGCAACTGCATCAGAACCATAAACCGCTGATGCGCCGTCACGCAGAACTTCAATACGTTCAATCGCTGCCATGGGGACAACGTTGAGGTTTTGTGTTCCGCCACCAAAGGCAACCGACGAGCCCATACGACGACCATCGATTAGCACTAAAGTACGTTGTGAACCTAAACCACGCATGCTTACTGTGGATTGTGAAGATTGTCCAGAACCAAAGCCTGATGCTTCGCGGAAAGAGCCAAAGCTGTTTTGCGATAGGTTACGCACAAAATCAGACACAGTAGCTGTACCAGAAGCATCAATTTCTGCGCGGCTGATAACTGTCACTGGAGAGGATGTTTCCATATCGGTACGTTGGATTCTTGATCCGGTTACAGCGATACGTTCAACTTTATCAGCATCTACAGCACCTTGTTCTGCAGCCATCGCAATCGGTGCAATCGAGGTGGATACAAAGGCTAATAAACTAAAACGAACCGCACGAGCGACGGTTGTTTGCGTAGTCATATTTTCATTCCCTTAACAATGCCGTGATGATCAGGAAGGTTTTCATCAAGGCTTATATTTATTTGCAACTGCCCTCCATAACCAGAAAATTATCATTAACAACTTTAATATCAACAGCTTAATTGTTGGTTTATTGATGCGTAGATGTTGTATTTGTAATCCTTGGCTGGCTAATTAAGTGAGATGTAAAATAAATAATGACGGCATGGCGTGCGTTTTGGGGTGGTTGTATCTTAATGTAACTAAACATTGTGTTTACAATGTCAGTTTTTGTACTAGGTCTTTAGTTTGATTGAGTTTTAGATTCTGTGAGCTAAATCAAGTTCGGATAAAAGCGGTAAATTGGGAGTATCTTATTAACTGTTGAAAATAAGTGCATTATTGTTGAGGCTTCAGAGATTTAACAAATCTCAACAGATAAGCGCATAACTCGGGCATTTTAAACTATGGCTTATTTCACAATAGGGAGTTGGGTCCATTGTGTGGTATAGCGTGGAGAGAGTTGACCACGCTTCATTCTCCAATCGGCATTAAGTCCTTGTCCTGCAAATTGAATATTTCCTTTACCACTGTGATTGATACCATCAAGCAGTTTCATCAATTCTTTACTTTTAGGTTGTGGTTTGGCCTCGTCAAACAAGCCTAATTGAAATACTCCCGGCGCATAAAAATCTCCTAGCATGACGCCAGCTTTAGCATAGGCGGGACCTGCACGCCAAAGCCGATGCAATAGTCGCTGCGCTAATTCGATAAAATCACGGGTATCGTCACTGGGATACACAAGATGACCAGTGAGTACTTGGCTATATTGGGGCTGATGTTGCGTAAAATAACTGCTGCGAATAAACACCGATAATGTGCGGGCAAACTGTCCCTCCGCTCGCAATTTCTCGCAGGCCCTAAAGGTATAGTCACTGATAGCCTGCTGCATCGCCTCAAAGGTGGTAATACGTGCGCCAAAGGAGCGCGAGCTGATGATTTGCTGCTTTGTCGCTACCACCTGCTGAATATCATCACAGGCAATACCGTTAAGCTCGTACACCGTTCGCTCAACCATGACGGAAAAATTGTCTCGGATAAGTTTAGGATGGGCATCTGCAAGCTGTAGAGCGGTATGGATGTCCATCAGTTTTAAACGTTGCGCAATTTTTCGGCCAATGCCCCAAACTTCATCAATGGGAGTGAGCGCCATTAACCGGCGTTGGCGTTCTTTATCGCGTAAATCGACAACGCCTTGGGTAGCGGGATACTGTTTTGCGGCATAGTTAGCTAGCTTGGCTAAGGTTTTGCTCGGCCCAATTCCTACGCAGACACTGATCCCTATCCATTGCTGGATCCGCTGACGAATATCCATGGCTAACTGGTTAATATCTTGACATTTATCGAGCCGAGACAAATCCAAAAAAGCCTCATCGATTGAGTAGACTTCAACCCTAGGCACCATCTGCTCAAGTGTGGTCATGACGCGATTTGAAATATCAGCGTAAAGGGCATAGTTGGACGAAAATACCGCCACATTATGGGCGCGGATCATCTCCATCACTTGATAAACCGGCACGGCCATTTTTATGCCTAATTGCTTTGCTTCCGATGAACGCGCGACAACACAACCATCGTTATTTGACAGCACAACGATAGGTTTGCCCTGTAGATCGGGCCGAAACATACGCTCACAGGACGCATAAAAATTATTACAGTCTACGAGGGCGAATAAGTTGGCGGTCATTTGAGTTTTTTCACCACACAAGTCACGACACCGAACAGGTCTAACTCTGACTCGTGGCTGAGTGGAATTGCACTGTAGGCCGGGTTACATGGCAATAATTGCACCACAGGACGTAATTGCAATTGCTTTACCGTAAATTCCCCATTGATGGCCGCCACTACAATATCCCCATGGGTGGCTTGTAAGGCTCGGTCAACCACTAATATATCACCAGAGGAAATTCCGGCATCGACCATAGAATCGCCTTGAACTTTGACAAAAAAAGTTGCGGTGGGGTGTTTGATACAAAGCTCATTTAGATCAAGCGATTGCTCAATATAATCATTGGCGGGAGAAGGAAATCCCGCCGCCACCGATGTGCTAAAGAAAGGATATTGGATTTTTGATTGTTCAGGAGTAACCATGATCATATGCATCTATATACTGTACATATACAAGGGCTATCCATTTAGCGCCACCAGTGTCAATATGTAGTAATGAAAACTTCATCGTATTTATTAAAAGCTGGCGTCGATTACCCTACAAATTGGGACG